>JACMMD010000682.1 GCA_014379235.1 Anaerolineae bacterium | reverse complement strand
TTTAGTACGTACACATCACCCAAATGATTGGGTTTGGTGACAAGATTCAGGACAAAACGTAATGGTAAGCGGGTTACAATTCCCCAAGCATATCTGGATAGAACTAGGCGACGCACCGGAAGCCGACTCATGTGATGTCATCATCGAGATGGAAGATGGCATGATGTATACGGCGCTGTTTGTGACGATGCCTTATCTGCGGCGGCAGATGGATTTAACGTTTGAAATGAGCCGCCAAATGCTAGACACGCCCGTAGTACGCTATGTCGCCCTCGACGCGCCGCATATCCTTGTCGACAGCCTTGACCGTGAAACGCTTGAGGACGTGATCGACAATCTCCTCGCACAAGATGTCTTCGAAGGTTTCTTCACGCAGGTGACAGACGAAGTGGATGCCCGAACTACCAGCGTCAGCGTTGGCAAACGCGCCACAACCGAGATTGCGGCTGTCGTCCTCTCGGATGTCCTTGTGATAACGGGCGACCAAGAGTAAACTTCAACTCGATTTTGCAGTAACAACCTCATACTTGGAGACACAAATGGCTGAGGCAAATTACCAGAGCAGCCAGTTATATCGTATTCGCCATTCAACGGCCCATGTGATGGCCGAGGCGATGCTCGAACGCTTCCCCGAAGCCAAGATCGCTATCGGCCCGCCGATTGAAGATGGCTTCTACTACGACTTCGACCTGCCGCGTGGCATCAACGAAGAAGACTTGCAATGGGTCGAAGCGCGCATGAAGGAAATCATCGCTAAAGGTGTCGATTTCAGCGTCCGCGAAGTGACACCGGACGAGGCGCGGACGCAGTTCAAGGGCCAGCCGTATAAGCTGGAATTGATCGACGACCTAGTGGCTGGCCGCGTGGATGATAACGGCAACGAAATCGCCGCGCCTGCGGACAAGCTCACCTTCTATACGCAAGATACATTTACCGATCTTTGTCGGGGGCCGCACGTCGCCAACACTAAAGAGATCGACCCCGAAGCCATCAACATCACCTTCAAGATGCCTGCGGGCGCATACTGGCGCGGCGACGAAAACCGCCAACAGCTTACACGCATCTACGGCACGGCCTTTGAAAGCGCCGAGCAGTTGAAGGAGTATCTCGAACGGCTGGAAGAAGCCAAGCGCCGCGATCATCGTGTCGTCGGTGAGCGGCTTGGATTGTTCACGTTCAGCCAGCTTGTCGGCAAGGGTCTGCCATTATGGAAGCCCTACGGCGCGACACTGCGGGATACGCTCGAACGCTGGCTGCGACAGGTGCAGATCGAAAACGGTTATCTGCCCGTCGTTACGCCGCACATCGGCAAGCTCGACCTGTACCGCACGTCGGGGCACTATCCTTATTATAAGGACAGCCAGTACGATCCGATTCAAGTTGACGACGAAGAGTACATGCTCAAGCCGATGAACTGCCCGCATCACATCATGATCTACAAGAGCGAGATGCGCTCTTATCGTGATCTGCCTGTACGTTACGCGGAGTTCGGCACGGTCTACCGTTACGAGCAGTCCGGCGAACTACACGGCTTGACTCGCGTTCGCGGCTTCACGGTGGACGACGCGCATTTGTTCGTTCGTCCTGACCAACTGCTGAAAGAATTTAAGGATGTCGTGAAGTTGATCGAGTTCATCCTGAGTTCGCTCGGCATGACCGACTTCCGCGCCCGCGTCGGAACGCGCGACCCCAGCAGCGACAAGTACGTGGGCGAAGATGCGCTGTGGGAAGATGCCACCGCCGCCATCATTCAAGCCTGCGAAGAAGTCGGCATCCGCTACCACGTCGAAGAAGGCGAAGCGGCCTTCTACGGCCCCAAGCTGGATTTCATGGTGCGCGATGTACTCAAGCGCGAATGGCAGCTTGGCACGGTGCAGGTGGATTACAACCTGCCGGCCCGCTTTGAACTCGAATACGTCGCAGAAGACAACTCGCGCTCACGTCCGATCATGATTCACCGTGCGCCGTTCGGCAGCATGGAGCGCTTCATCGGCATCCTGATCGAACACTTCAACGGCGAGTTCCCAGCGTGGCTTGCGCCTGTGCAAGCGGTCATCATTCCGGTGACAGACCGCAACAATGACTACGCCGAATCGGTAGCCAGCGACCTGCGTAAGCGCGGCATTCGCGTGGAAGTCGATGGCGGAAAAGGGCGTATGCAAGCCAAGATTCGCAGCAACCGCGAACGCAGCGTTCCCTATATGCTGATCGTCGGAGATCGAGACACGGCGGCGGGCGCGGTCAGTGTGCGCCTGCGTACTGACGAAGACCTCGGCGCGATGCCCCTAGCGGACTTCATCGCGCTGGCTGAACGTGTCGTCAACGATCACGCGCTCGAACTGCACTAAAGAATCTAACTGCCATTTTAGAGGGCGAGGCGTGCCTCGCCCCTACGTAATTCGTGTAGGGGCGACACGTGTGTCGCCCGTATTTCATCTATGGAATGATCCGCTTTTACAGCCACTTAATAATCGTTTTTCTTTGTGTTCTTGGCGCTTTGGCGGTTAATATTTCTTTCATGATTTTACGTCGAAAATTCCTGCTCACAATTTTGTCGCTGCTGATTCTCGGCGCGCTGGTTGCAGTGGCCTACAGCCGTTCCGAAACCGTGCGCGAGGCCGTGTATCAATTGTGGCGCACCAACAGCAGCAAAATAGATTCGCTAGTGCAGTCCGCCGCACTCATTGGCCTCGCGCTGGTGCTTGGCAGCATATGGCTGAGGAAAAGAGGCCCCACGCTTGAGGTAAAACCAGCGGTGCGGCTGTGGCTCATCGGGTTTTTCGCTTCTATGCTGATCGTCGGCAGCTTCATCGTGTACATCAATCCCCGTGACATCTATCCGACACGCTTTTTTCCAGACCGTGCGCCGCCGTCTCGGCACTATAAGACAGAGCTTTATCCCCAACTCGATTACGCGCCGGACATCGTTGTTTTCGGTTCATCGCGGGCATGGGCACTCAATGACGAACACATGCAAGCCGCGCTCGGACTACGGCTGTTCAACGCGGCAGTATCCAGCGGCAGCATCCTCGAGGATATCACCTTCGCGCGCTTCATGGAAGCTACCGCCGCCACGACGACACCTTTCCCCGACGTGCTGCTGGTGGAAGTGACACCGGGTGAGGTTCGAGACATCAGCCAACAATCCAGCACATGGCCGCCCACGATTTTCCCCTACATGGATAGGGATATGCTGGCCGATGCCCTTCACAGGCGCATCACGGCTGTAGTGAGTATCGCCCGCTTTTCGGAGTCCTTTTTGATCATTCGCCGCAGCACGGACACGGATCGAGATGGATATACGATTTTGCCGGATGGCAGCGCCTCGCGCCCATTGGCCAGCGCATCCGAATTGAACGCGCTGATTGATACGCGCATCGACATCAATCGCAATGTGCGATGGTGCGACGCGGTTGACCCCGGCTTCAGCAATAGTATCGATACGATCATCGAGACTGCTGATGCTCATCACAGCGCGGTCATCTTCTATTTCAGCCCCCGCGACCCGCGCTTTTTCGAGGAGACGATGACGCAAAACCCGACCTATCAGGGCTGCGCGGACGCGTACAGCGCCTATTTAGACTCACTTTCGCAAACGCATGACAACGTGTTTTTCGTGGATTACATTGACCCGAACTTGCTGCATTTGCAAAGCATCCCGG
>JACMMD010000681.1 GCA_014379235.1 Anaerolineae bacterium | reverse complement strand
GTTCTTCTCCGGCAAATCCAGCTTTTTCAAAACGTACTGCATCGAGTAGCGTCCAAGTGTGGCGATCACAGCGGGTTGAATGATGTCGATCAAGCGGTCTACGAAGGGTGTATAGAAGGTGAGTTCCGCCGGAGTTGGTTCGCGCTTTTGACCCGGCCAATCCATGACGATGTTGGTGATATAGACATCCTCGCGGTTGAGGTTGATGCTTCGCAGCATATCGTCCAGAATGTCGCCCGATGGGCCGCAGAACGGGCGCCCCTGTTCGGCTTCGTTTCTGCCGGGAGATTCGCCGATGAACAGGATGTTGGCGTCGGCGCTGCCTTCACCGATCACCGGAAAAGCACGGTTATCGTTACGCACTTGATACAGCGGCGATTCGGACGCGCCCACCAGATCATCACGCACGGCTTTGACGGCGTTCTGCTTGCGTTTCAGCGTGGCTGAGTCGATGTCGGGTTTATTGCGATGTGCAGCAGTGGCCAGCGCATCACGGATCACGTCGATCAACTGCGTCACGTCGTAGCTGAAACGATTGTGGCTGAGTTCGATGGCGTTGCGCCGGGCAAACATGGTCAGGTCTTCGGGCAGGTCGTTGGGCTGTGGCATCCGCGCCTGCCCGACCAGCACCGGAATCACCAGCTTATCGTGTTTAAGCGCGCTGGCGATTTCGATACGCACGAAGTCGTTCCATTGGTCAATGCGGCGTTCGCCAGAGTCTTCTTTCGCCGTCAGCCAATGCGGGCCAATCATGGCGATGAACACATCGCAGGCCGCTACCGCATCTTCCAGCGTCTTGACGAAATCCGCGCCGGGCCGGATGCTGCCCACGTCCATGAAAATATCAGTCGCGTCGAAGTGCTGTGACAGGTGATCGTATAAGCGGCCAACGTAGCCTTCGCTGTCCTGTCGGCGGTAGTTGATGAAAATACGGCTCATGCGCTGCGTGACTCCAGATTGCGTGAAGTTAGTTTTGGTCGGCCAACATCGCTTGTATGGTGCTGGCGGTTGCTCCCGGGCCGGGGAATTTTTCTTGCCACAATGTTGGTACATGCAGCGCCAAAGCTGGCAGTGCAGGCGTATAGTAATTCCCCTGTGCATTTTCAGTTTGGCGGACGTAGCGCCCTTCGTCGTTCAGTCGATAGAAACGCGCTTCGTTTCGCAGCGGGTCAAGAATCCAGTATTCAGGGACACCGCCCTGTTCATATTCTTTGAACTTATCGCCATGATCGCGTTCGACGCTTTCCTCAGAGACGATCTCGATACAGATGTCGGCGGGGCCGTCCATGAATGTTCGCTCGATTTTGTGCGGATTGCTGTTCAGCACGACGAGTAAATCCGGTTCACGTCGGCGTTTGGGGAAGGCGGGCAAACGCAGCACGAAGGGTTGAACAATCAAGCGACCTATCGAACGGAACTCGAAAAAAGCATCCAAAAGATGCACTAGGTATTTAAGAAGGTCTGTATGTTCAATGCTTGATGGTGACATTTTGATGACATATCCTTCCACCCATTCGCAGTGATCCGCCGCGTAGTGTTCCATGTAGTCTTCGAGTGAAGCGCCTGCCGCGATGATATTGCCTGCGGGCAGCCTAACCTTAGCGTCAACCAACAGCGCTTCACGCATGATAACGTTACGACCTTCTGGTGACAGCGCTTGAAACTGGTCGGCCAATCGTTCTAACTGCAAATGGTCTAGCTGTGTTTGCTCTAGGTTCGTCATGAGGTTTCCTCACTGACTATGTGCCATGTCTCTAATTCTACATTGAAAACATCAGCCGGCCCGAAAGGTCGATTCGTTTTCGTGCGCGTCCATCTCGATCACTTCACGGTCAGGGAACAGCGCCACGATTTCCGCGTGGAGCGCATCATCGCCATAGTTCCACGCGGCTACAATGTCACTGTCCAAATAAGGACTGGTGACGGCCATCAAACTGCCGAAAGCGCGCCAGCGTACATCCGTGCCGTTGATGATGACCAGCGCGGGGCGGTCAGTGAAGCGCCGCGCCTGTACTTCGGCGATCAACTCTTGCCCGACACGGTTGAAGCGGTAAAGCGTGTTGATACGCGGCGTACTGTAAGCGTTCAGCCCATACACCAGCGCCGCCAACAATCCACCATAGACCACAATCGGGCCGGCGATACGAGGCAGTCGCCGCACCAACCATGCTAAGGGCAGGGCGCTAATCAACGTTAGGGCGGTGAGCGCTTCGAAATAATAGCGTGTGCTGTAACGCTGCGAGCCAATCCAGTAAGCGAGGTGGACGCCGATCAGCGCCAACGTCACACCGACCAGCAGCCACGTCCAGCGCTTCTTGATACCGATCAATAGACCGAAGGGCAGCAGTATCCAGCTTAAACCTGTTCCCGGCCAGTAGTCTGCCTCGTTGAGCAGGTGCGTTATCATCTCCGGCGTGAGCGGCTGCAACTGCCAGCCGAACAGATCGGCGGCCATCAGCGATAGGTCAAAGCGCGCCTGCCGAATGCCTTTTTCGAGCGTGTGACCGTTGCGCCCGCAGCACTCGCCAAAGCCGACTTGATCGTAATCCCACACCAGCGTATACAGATTGGTACGTGGGTTGCCTGTGGCGAGGTAGCTGTGTAGGGGGATAGTCAGCGCGATCAGAATGGCGACAATGCCGAGCGCGATCAGCGGGCGCAAAGTGGCGACAAAGGGCTTTCTGCCGCGCACGAGGTTTCGCAGCAAGCGCATGGCGCTCCACAATACAAACGGCGTGGCGATACCGATAGCCGTGAGCGGGCGCATAATCGCCACCATGCCCAGACAAATCCCCGCCACAATACCCCAACGCAGTACCGAATGCTTACGCTTATTTGCGCGCTCGATGCGCCAATAGGCATACATGAACAGCGTCGTGAAGAACAGCGCGGCGGTATGACCCATCAGCGTCCCGTTGAGCAGCAGCGCCATTGGTGAGAAGGCCGTGAGCATGGCCGCTAACGCTCCAACATCGGGGTTGAAAACCTCACGTCCTAATCGATACACGAGCGCGACGTTCAACGCCGAGAAAAAAGCGTTGATGACCCACGCTTGACCCATCGCTACGCCGAGCGCCAACAGCGCCGGCCAGCCAATCGGGTATTTGCCAAAGCGCTGGCCATCGCGGTCAATGATGAACGGCTGCCAGAACGCACGGCGCGGCTGTGGCGATTCGATCACGAGGTCGCCATGCGTGGCCATCTTGGCCTGAAACAGATAAGCCACTTCATCTTCAAGATGCGGCAGACGTTCGAACACGCTGCGGCTGACGAGCGCGCTCATGAAGAACGCGAACAGCACTAGCAGCAAGATGAGCGGTTGGTGGTAAGATACATGTCGGGTTTTTGAGATGGGTTGTTCCATAGCGGGGCATTATACCTAAAAGCAGGTAGCCTTTAGCGGTTAGCCATTAGCAAAATGCTGAGAAAATGCTGAATGTTGATCGCCATAACCGCTTACTCCGGGAATTGTAATCCCTACTTAGAGAACAATAATTGAGCTTTCTAGCCAGAGAATAATTTCTCCGATCTGGTATTAGAGCTAGCGATCAGCGACTAATGGCCAACGGCTGACTTGCTGACAGCTATTCCCACTTGGCATAGACCAACCCCCCATTTATAATTCCAAGTCGTTTCGTAAGCACTAGATCACGCCTCCACCATGAGGCGTCATGACTTTAAGGTGAAGGACGCTCCCTGATGAAAGTTATTTTGCTGCAAGACATTTATAAGCAGGGCGTTGCGGGCGAGATCGTCGAAGTGGCTGACGGCTATGCGCGCAACTACCTGATTCCTACCAGTCGCGCTCTGAAAGCGACACCACAGGCATTGAAGCAAGCAGGCCGCCTACGCGAACAAGCCGAGACTCGCCGCCTCGCCTATGAGAACAAGCTGAACGAACTGGCCCGCGTCATCGATGGCACGGAACTGGTCTTCGGACGGCGCGCTGCCTCGACGGGCAAGCTGTTCGGCTCGGTGACGACTGCGGAAATCGCGGACGCGCTCAACGCAAAGACGGGCGTGGACATCAACCGCCGTCGTATCAGCCAGACCGCTCTGCGCGAAATTGGCAAACACGAAGTTCCGGTTCGGCTCGGTACGGAAATCGCGCCGCTGTTGGTGATTACGATTGTCCGCGAGGATGAACTGGCGGATTATCTGAAGTCGCTCGAAGGCCAAGCGGCTGAAGATGCGCCGCAAAACGTGGTTGAAGCCGCTGGTGAAGCGATTGCTCACGCAGCCGAAGTTGTCACTGGTGTCGTGTCGAACGTGGCGCAGGCTGTTGCTGGCGTGGTGGAGAACATCACTGGCGGCAGCGACGAGAGCGAATCCGAGGCTGCGGAGTCATCCAACGAGTAGCCCGTCCCGCCGAGAGGGTGGGAGTGGCCCCGCCGGTGAAACCCCGTTCGGGGTCGCTTTGTTTTAACCTCTGGCGCACGGGTCATCGCTGCATCGCCCCTCACCATGAAGCCTAAAGGCTGACCGAGTGCCGATGGACGCACAGTCTCTAGGACAATATCTCCGCCAAACCCGCGAAGCCAAAGAGCTTACGCTGGAAGATGCCGAACGGATGCTGCATATTCGTCGGCGCATTTTGGAGTCGTTCGAGTTGGGCGACTTTAATATCGCGGAAGTGTCGTCGGTACAGATTCGCGGCTTCATGCGGAACTATTCGCGTTTT
The DNA here is from genome assembly GCA_014379235.1 of Anaerolineae bacterium. Lineage (GTDB taxonomy): Bacteria > Chloroflexota > Anaerolineae > Aggregatilineales > Phototrophicaceae > JACMMD01. Next base: position 1,337 of record JACMMD010000681.1, on the reverse strand, counting down.
CTGGGCCTCGACGAAGAACGCACCATCCAGTTCTATGAAGCTGCACTGATTGAAGCCTCGAAACCGCCCGTTCGTGGTCGTAAGCGCGGCGCTGACAAAGCGCCGAAGTCATCGTCCAAACCCAAGCGCGGCAGAAAACGCGAATCTGAGCGTTCACTGCTGGCCAAGCAAACCGCCACCGATACCGACCCGGCGCTGCCGCCTGTTCCGGTGGATATGCTGGAAGCAGCGCGTAAACGTCGGCGGGGTGGGCGCGGCGCACTAGCGACATTTGTGCTTGGTCTGGTGGGTGTGGCGGCCATCGCTGTGATTGTGCTCGTGGTTAGCCAGTTGATTTCGCAGCCCAATATCGTGCCGCCTTCCGTAGCGCTTGAGGGCGAAATCTTGGGGCAGCTTCCAGCTACAGCGGCGGTAAGCGCAACCGCATCTGTGCCGACATTCACACCCGCCGCCGCCACACCGCTAATCGGCGGTATTCAGCAAACCTTTTCGGGCAGCGGTGTATTGGTGACGGTAGAGATGGCACAGCGTTCATGGCTGAACGTGAGCGCGGATGGAACGCCGCTGTATACGGGCATTGCCGCGCCGGGTGAGCAGTTTGATTTTTCCGGCGTTGAAGTGGTGAGCATCACGGCCAGCAATGCCGAAGCGCTGGTGATCGTCTGGAATGGACAGCCGCAGCGCTCGTTTGGCGGGCGCGGTCAGCTTGTCGATTTGATTTTCAGCGAGGACGGCATCGATGTGAGTTCGGGGCCGGGCTTCGCGCCGACAGCCGAACTCAGCCCGACACCGCAGCCGACATCGGATATTGATGTTGGCGCGCTCATCGAGCAGCTAACGCCATCGGATACACCGGGCCCCAGCCCGACGCCGACAGATACGCCGACGCCTTCGGACACGCCAACGATCACGCCGACACCATCGGATACGCCAACGCCGTCCGATACGCCAACGATCACCAGTACACCGACGATTACGCTGACGCCTAGCACGACACCGACGATCACGGCTACACCGAGCATCACACCTGTGCCGTCCGCGACACCGATACCGACAGATACGCTCACGCCATCGCCGACGGCCATTTTGCCGCCGCGAGTGACGCAAGAAAACCAGATACCGACCAAGACCGGAGCTTAACGCACATGGCCTCTCGCAAGAACAAATACTACCTTCTCAGCCTCGGTTGCTCGAAAAACACCGTCGATTCGGAGAGCATCGCGCAGGTTTTGAACCAGTACGGACTGCGCGGCGTGGGCGATCCCGAGCAGGCCGAAGTGTTGATCGTCAACACCTGCGGCTTCATCAACTCCGCTAAGCAGGAGTCGTATGATGCG
>JACMMD010000680.1 GCA_014379235.1 Anaerolineae bacterium | reverse complement strand
GGGTGTGCTAGCGCTGGCCCTTGCGGGCTACTTCGTTGAACAGCGTTATAAACCCGTTTCGCTTGGAACGCTCAGAACGGAAAACCTGACATTTGCCGTTCTGCTACTGGCGGTCATTCTGATCGTCGGCGCACTGAGCTATTTGCCAGCGTTGGCCCTCGGCCCCATTGTCGAACAGTTCATTATGGGCAGTTGACAGAGCAATACATACGAGCGTCCGCCGTATATGGAACGCTCGTGAGAAATGGCCAGCGCGTTACACTTCGTCCTCGATCTGTTCCCAACGCTTGACCCCCTCAGCGCCGACCACCAAGACTTTCAGCGACAACAGCGCGCACTTCATACGGTTGGGCGTGAGCTTCAAACCGACAAACCCCAACACTTCATCGCGCTTGATCTGCCGCGCTTGTTCCAGCGTTTTGCCGATAAGTTCATCACCCAGCATCGACGCCGACGCTTGGCTGATGGCGCAGCCGTTCCCATCCCAACCGACTTCGCGGATAACGCGATTCTCGTCCAGCCGCATGGTCAAATGCAGGTGATCGCCGCACAACGGATTCGACTCCTCATGGTCAAAATCCGCCGGATTCAGCAACCCCCAATTATGCCGATTACGCGCATGGTCGAGGATCACTTCCCGATAAAAATCTGAGCCTTCTCCCGACATGGCATCCTCACGCTGAATAAACGCCGATGGCGCGGCGCACACTGGCCGCCAGCGCGTCAATCTCGGCAAACGTATTGTACAGATAGAAGCTGGCTCGAACTGACGCCGCGACGTTCAACTCCTCATGCAGCGGCATCGCACAGTGATGTCCAGCGCGTACTGCAATGCCATCGCTGTCGAGCAATTGCGCCGCATCATGCGCGTGGATCCCTTCGATGGCGAAAGACACCAGACTGCCTCGCGCTGGAGCCGCGCCGAAAATCTTCACCTGCGGGATTTCGTGCAAATGGTCTAGCGCGTAAGTGGTCAACTGATCGGTGTAGAGCTGAATCTGCTCCATGCCCACCGCGTTCAGATAATCCACAGCCGCGCCCAAGCCAATGCCTTCAGCGATGCTCGGCGTACCCGCTTCGAACTTATACGGCAGATTATTCCATGTGCTGCCTTGCAGCGTCACGCGGCTAATCATATCGCCGCCGCCCATCCATGGCGGCATCGCTTCCAGCAGATCGCGCTTGCCATACAGCACACCGATCCCCGTCGGGCCAAGCATCTTGTGGCTGCTGAACGCCATGAAATCGACGTCCAATGCCTGAACGTCAACGGGCATATGCGGCACACTTTGCGCGCCATCGGCCAGCAGCAGCGCTCCGGCGGCATGAGCCATGCGCGCCATGTTCGCAATCGGATTAATCGTGCCCAATACGTTCGAGCAGTGAGTCACCACCACCAGCTTGACAGGTTCGCTTTGCAGAAGGCGTTCGTACTGCGCGAGGTCGAGCGTTCCATCCACCAAAATCGGCAGATAGCGCAGCGTGAAACCGCGTTCACTCGCCAGCATTTGCCACGATACAATGTTGGCGTGATGTTCCATCACCGTCGAAATCACCACGTCGCCCGGTTTCAAGTTCGCCCGCCCCCACGTCTGCGCGACGAGATTGATGCTCTCCGTCGTGCCGCGTGTGAAAATCACTTCGCGGCGACTGCTGGCGTTAATATGCTGCTGAACTTTGCGGCGCGCATCTTCATAGGCTGCTGTCGCCGCCTCGCTGAGTTTGTGAATCCCGCGATGAACGTTCGCGTGATAACGCTGATAATAGTCGCTGATGGTGTCAATCACCTGCGCGGGTTTTTGGCTGCTTGCGCCGTTATCGAGATAGATCAAAGGCGTGCCAGCGTGATGTTCTTGCCGCAAGATGGGGAAATCTTGCCGCACCGCTTCGACGTCGAAGGGTAAAACTTCCATCTGATTCATAAACTGAATACGCTTTCGTTAAGTCTGTCTCTATGTAGTTTAAGCGTGTGCGCTGGCACAAAGCAATAGGGATTGGTTTATTGCAAACCGCTGGGCGCTTACAACAAAACACTGTTGATGGCATGGTCACATTTGAGACTCGCTATAAGGACTGCGGGATAGCCAGCTTGGACAGAACCATCGTGAAGCTGCTGCTCCGGGCTTTCAGGCTGCATTGAAGTTCGCGGAACGTTCCAGCTTAAGTCATTCTCGATATAAAACTTCAATCCACTGGTCGGTCAGCAGTTCAATCCTAAATTCTAGGATTGGTTGACCAAGATTAAAGCTGGTCGTCGCTGGCGGAGATATACTGACAATCTGGGCATTCACTGGCAGCGACACTTGAACATTTACAGACTCACTCAACCGACCCGGCTGACGTTGCAGCAGCAGTTGATAACGACGATAGGGGCCCTCTTCTTGCACCAGCCGTGGAGTGTCATACGACAGTTGGAAACGTTCCGCATTGTCATATGGAATGACAAATGGGCTGATGAACTGCGTCCAATACTCGTCCACAACAACTTCTGGTGGGGCAAAGAAGTTGTTCATATCGGTAAGTACGCTGCCTGCTGGAACAAACACTTGCATGAGGTTGTAGTAGTCGAGCGTACCGTGATTTTCGGGGTCAAACGCTGGATCGTTGTCCGTCAGAAACGAGGGATAATCATAGGCGATTGATGCGCGGCTGGATAATGCGCCATCCTCATGAATATTCACGTCATACGTAATTTGACGCACCACCGAGCGGCTGGCCTTGTTACCTAGATTGGCATCGGCCACCATCAGGTAATCATTTTCAGTGGCCGGCTCTTGCGTGCCAGACCAACCCAGTAAATGGACGGCCTGATTCAAACGCTCATCCGCAAAGTACAGCATGATGTGCTTCTCTTGCAGCGCCCGCAGCGTTGCACCGAGCAAAGCACTGCTCGTTTCCTGGTCTCGATCTATAGACTGCCAATCGGCAAAAATCTGTTCATAAAGTGCAGCGACAAACTGCTTGTGTTCACGATCACCAACGTCCTGAGCGCGAATACTATAAACCATTTCGCGGAAATTCTGTGATGTGACGATTTCTTCGTACTCAGGCACCTCAACGCTGCCCAGCGCTTCCATAATATACTCGAAGCCTACAATATCGATGGCGATCACCCCGTCTACCGGAGCATGTGGATTAGCGCCATTGTCGTAGAACCACTTGGCAAGGGCGGCGGTAGAAGGAAAATCCGCATACCAACTGCCATCGAATGCTGCATAAATAGGATCATCATATTGCAGCCACCACGATGGAATGTATAGCTCATCCGCTAAGAAAGCTGGCGGTGGATTAGGAGTCGTTGACGTATTTGCGCTGTAATCATACTCAAGGATACGTCCAGCGCGAACCGTCATCCAGCCATAAGTGCTGATGTAGCCACCGGACGGGCGAATTTCATCACTGTTTTGTCCAAGAACGAGATAACTCTGCATCGCTTGTAAACCAAGTGCGCGAGTTAAAAGTTCGGGTGCGTCCAGCAGTAGATCATTAATGTTACTGAGCTGATCGTAGTAGCCGTTCATGCTGCGAAGGTTGAGCAAAACTTCCGGTGAAACACTCAAGGCTTCGATCTGGTCGATCATACCGCGTGCTGTAATAAGATGCTCACTGGCGCTCACAAAACTCCCACGTCCAATATCCAGCAGTTCGACCATGCGCTCACCGGATGAAATTTGCGCGACAAGAGTCTCGCTGTCATCGCCAGATACGAGGAAAAACAGGGTCGGCTGCAACCCATCAAGCATATTCTCCGCTGCGGCGGCAAGCTCTTGAGCGGCATCTAGCTGTTGTAGTGTCGCTTCGATATCGCCATTTAATGAGCCAACGGGTCGCAGAAACGCAGTTTGCCACTTTGCCGAAGCGAGGCTTCGCCTTAATTCGTTGACTCCCGATTGTAAGCGATTGAAGTCCGTCAGCGTCCATTCGGTGCCGGGACGGCTGTTCAATACACTGACAACCCGGTTCAAACTCTCTAAGGATGTGCGAACCTGATTATTCGCATTGGTTGCAAGCGCTAATCCACCAAAGCCAACGATAGTAAGAATACAGAACACCGTAATGAAGACGAGACGCCATTTAATGTATTTGGAGATTTTTTCCCGTGTTTTACGAATTGGCCGGGGAATGATGGATTTTGAGCGGCGACGATGCTGTAACCGTTCCGGCTCTGGAATCGGCGGAGAAATGTTTTGACGGGTCATCTAATATCCTGTAGATAGGGTTTGTCTATGCTGACGCTGAAGATATTTGTCTCACCTCAGCCAAAATCTCCACTTTGGTGGTTTTGGGCCCTGTTCTTGATAGTAGCCAGCATAGTCATATCCATAGCCATAATAGTGATAATACTCATCAATCGGATTGACGCCGTTGACCACAACGCCCGTAATCGGCCTGCCAACCCTCTCAAATTCTTCTCGTGCCTTGGCCGCTGCGGCCCGCCGGGTTCGTCCTGCTTCGACAACGAGAATAACATCGGCATTGGTCGTTGAAGCCAAAATGCTGCTGTCAGCAACCATCAAGCACGGCGGCGTATCGATCAAAATCACGTCGATATTGGATGCGGCTAGGAATTCTTCAATCCAGTGCTGCATCAATGCCGAGCCAAGGATCTCCGACGGGTTGCTGGGCGTAAAGCCGCTCGTGATAACCCGTAGTCTAGGAATATCGGTGGAATGCAAGATTTCAAGTAGGTTTACCGAAGCGGTATCCGGTATTTTACTGGATGGTCGTTTGGGAGTTGAGCCGTTGCTTGAAGGGTTGACGAACAACAACGATGTCAGCCCCACATCGTTGTTCAGTCCGAATACTTCGTGAAG
>JACMMD010000679.1 GCA_014379235.1 Anaerolineae bacterium | reverse complement strand
GGCGCGTTACGCACGTTCAGCGTGACCACCTCGACATAGGCCATGAGCGGGCTGATTGGCGTCGGCACTGAGGTTGGCGTTTGAGCGGCGGCTGGCAGCGCGAGAACCATCAATCCAAGCAGCGTGATTTTACGCATGAAATTTTCCCCTCTTATATCCGCGCAGGAACGGCGGAATTTGAGCATGGTATTATGTTATACGAATAGTTATATTCGCGCAAAGGGTGTTTTGGTCGGCTAAACTGATAGCCGAAAGTCATCAACGAAAAGCATTTGAGATGTCGCTGCTGCATTCAAGAATCAGAGATGAGGAAATAAGAATGGAGCGTGTGAATTATGATGCCTTGGAAATGGATAGGGATGGTATCTTTCTCTGGAAAGGGAAACCTTTTACCGGAGTTGCCTTCGAAATGTATCCAAATGGACAAATATCTGCCGAAGATGAGATGCTGGAAGGGATCGTAAACGGCTTTGTCCGCGAGTGGTATCCATCCGGAGAACGCAAACTAGAACGCTTTGACAAACTGAGTGAACGGCACAGTTGGTCACGAGAATGGTTTCGGAATGGCATACTCAAACGTGAAACCACTTCGGCGGATGGATTTCGCATCAAAGAAACCATTTGGAATGAAGAGGGACAAATTGTGTCTACATACGAACGTCCCTCAACATCTTAACTGGAACGATCTGCGCCAAAGCCGATAGCCGAAAATTATCAACGAAAAGCAGTCTGTTAATCCTCTTTATGCTCCTCATAGAAGCGCGCCCACTCGCGCTCGAAGTCCCGCGCCAATTCGTCTTCGTCGCGGCGCATGTCGCCGTTCACAACCGTAGACGCCGTGCCTAAACCCGGCATTTCCGCCTGAAAATCTTCCAGCGCTTTATGCACGAAGAACATCATTTCGTTGGCCTGTAACGCCGCGTCCAAACGATGCCAGATCCAAGACAGCCCGAACAGTGTCCCGATCAGCGCCGCTTGCAGCCATGTCGGCCACGGCGCTGACAAAATAAGCCACGTCATGAACGACGGCACGAACACGCCGCCAATCAAGTAAGCAGGGCGAATGTGGGCGCGCAGGCGGATTTGCGTCAGTTTGTCGCTGACCGGAGTGAACGCGCCATCGAGCACAGCGGCGATGGTGCTGCGTTGGCGGCGTGTCCAACTTTTGTGATTGCTCGTCAAGCGAAAGCCGCCTTGTTCGGGGTAGAGGAAGTAGCGGCGGCCATCCACAAACAGGTTTCCTAAATGAAGGCGCTGCTGGCTCGGCTTGGCGGCTTCTGCCAGCGCTCGCAGGCATTCAGACGGCGATGCTTGCACCGTCAATAGTGAGCCGGGATGCACGTACCATATACGATGTAAGATGCGGCGCGTCAGCCGATGCACAATCCGCCCGAAAAAATGCTGGCGCGGAACGTTGGGAATAGTCGCGGCCATATTATCCCTGTGCCTCGACGGTGACAGCCGGAGTAGGAACAGAAGTGCGCGGCGCAAACGTCGGGCGAGTTGTTGGCGATGGCCGCAGCGTCGGCACAGGCGTATTCACAATCGGCACAGTCGGCAGCAGGCGCGGCAGAACGACCCGTTTCGCCGCGATCTGTGTGTCGTAGATCAAGAACGCTGCCGCCGCTAAACTCCCGATCAGCAAAATAATCAGAAACCGCCGCACATGGTTTGGCTCTGGCCGTCGATACATAAGGTCGCGTCGAAACATCGGCGGGCGTCTCAGTTCGGCGTCTGGGGCGGAGCCGCAGTGGTGGAAGTCTCTGCGAATTTCTGCTCGGCGGCGGCGAACAACTCGTTGGCACGGGTGCTGTCACCGAGACTCAGGAACACGTTGCCCATGCTGCGGAGCAAGCGCGCTTCGGTCTGGTGATCGGAGAGCTTTTGCGCGATCAACAGCGACTGCTGATAATGCTCCAGTGCCAGTTGATAATACGTGGCGCTGTCCTCACGCGCCGCCAGCGCCTTCATCCCCAGTTCCAGAAACAGGTTGCCCATGATGCCCAGCCGCAGCGCCAGCGCGCTCCAATCACCCAACTCCTGATACAGCGTAATCGCCTCGTTGAAATGGTTGATGGCTTGGGCATAAAGGCCCAACGCTAAAACGCTGTTGCCGAGGTTGCCCAGTCGTGATGCCAATCCACGTTGATCGTGCAGTTCACGAGCGACGGCTACCGACTGCGCGTGAAAATCGACGGCCAGCTCGTAGAGCTTCAAATCATCGTAGACCAACCCTAAATTGCCCAACCAGATGCCGCGCCCGCGCACGTCGCCAATCTCTTGCGCGATGGTCAGTGCGTGGTTGAGGTAATCAACGGCCTCTTCGTAACGCTGTAACTCACGCAGGATGTTGCCCATATTGCCGAGTAGGCCGTCCTCTGTGAGCTTATCGCCCTCAGTACGAGCTAACGCTAAGGCGCGCTCGAAATAATGCAGCGCTTGTTCGGGGCGCTGCAAGCGGTAATAGATCAGCGCGAGGTTGCCGAGATGGCGGCCTTCGGTGGCCAGATCGCCTTCGCTGCGGGCCAATCGAGCCGCCTGCTTGAGCGCCTTCACCGCCACCGGATAGTCTTGATTTTGCAACGCCAGCCGTGCTTGGCGCAGGAGTTGTGCTTGTTCGATGTCCACTATGTTGTACCGTTGTCCGTAGGGGCAAGGCATGCCTTGCCCCTACCCGATTAATAGATTATTCACTGCGCCGCGTTCGCGTCAGAATCGCCTTCACCGCCAGCATGAGCGCAAATAGCAATACGACGGGCATGACCCATGCG
>JACMMD010000678.1 GCA_014379235.1 Anaerolineae bacterium | reverse complement strand
GCTTTGCCGCTCGGTGACTTGACCTCTGACCAGATGTTCGGGTTGGCTGACATTGCCCGCAAGTACGTGGGCGATAATGTCCGCATGACCGTCGAGCAGAACATCGTGATGCGCTGGGTATCGAACCACGATCTGCCGGCCATTTACCGCGAACTGACCGCTATCGGTCTGGGTGCGGCGGGCGCAGGTACGATTGTAGACATCACCACCTGCCCCGGCACGGATACCTGCAAGCTGGGTATCGCGTCGTCGCGTGGTCTCGCGGGCGAACTGCGTACCCGTCTCGCGGCGAACAATGCCAGCCTACCGGAAGCGGTCAAGGGGCTGCGAATCAAAGTGAGCGGCTGCTTCAACTCGTGCGGCCAGCATCATATCGCGGACATCGGTTTCTTCGGCAACAGCCGCCGCTCTGGCAGCCTTAAAGTGCCGCACTTCCAATTGGTGCTCGGCGGGCAGTGGGAAGAAAATGGCGGCGCATTCGGTATGGCGGTTGGCGCAATCCCGGCCAAGCGTGTGCCCGAAGTGCTGGACGTGATTACGCGGCGTTATGCCCGTGAACGTGAGCGCAACGAATCGTTCTTGAACTGGACGAAGCGCTTGGGGCGGCAGGAAATCAAGACCATGCTCGAACCGTACACCGGACTGCCAGCGTTTGAGACCGAGCCAGAGTTATTCTCCGACTGGGGCGACTCGCGGGTGTACTCGATCTCAGACATCGGCGTTGGCGAGTGCGCGGGCGAGGTTGTGTCGCTGTTCTCCATCGAAATTTCACACGCGGAATCGCAGCATTTCGATGCGCTGCTGGCGCTGGACTCCACCGATTTCAAGCAGGCGAACGAGCGCGCTTTCCGCTCGATGCTGCTGGCGGCCCGCGCATTGGTTCGCACCCGTTATCCCAACGTGGGCAATGAACCGGAGCGCATCGTCGAGGAGTTCCGCACACGCTTCTATGATACGGAACTGTTCTTCGACAAGTTTGCGAAGGGCAAGTTCGCGCAGTATTTCTTCGATATGTACGAAAATCCGCCGACACAGAATACGCGGGAAGCGGCCTATCGCGCCATCGAAGAAGCGCAGTTGTTCATCGAAGCCTGCCATGTTTGCGAAGCGCGTATCGGGGCCGAAAGCCTGACGAGGATTCTCTAAGGAGTGCCAACTGTGACACAGCCCAAACGCTTTAGCGTGAAGTATTTTGTAGAGGGCGGCGCAACCAGTAGCGGCATCAACTTTGATCTCGCCGTTCTGACGCCGATTTTCCAGCGCTGGATTCAGGAGCATACTGTCGAAGGTCTGTTGATCGACGTGGCTGATTACCGTCATGTCCTTAACGGCCCCGGCGTACTTTTGATCGGGCATGAGGCAGACTACTCGTTCGACCTCAAGGGCGGACAGCCGGGAGTGCTGTATACGCGTAAGCGCGAACTTCAAGGCAGCTTGAGCGAAGATTTAGCGACGGCGCTGCGGCTGCTGACGGACGCGGCGCATAAGCTGGAAGCCGAACCACTGCTCAACGGACTGCGCTTCAACT
>JACMMD010000677.1 GCA_014379235.1 Anaerolineae bacterium | reverse complement strand
CCCATCGAAGAAGGCGAAATACACATTGACGGCCAAGCCGTTCGGTTCAACCATCCGCGTGAAGCGCTGCAACTCGGTGTCGGCACAGTATATCAAGATTTGAGCCTCGTCGATAAGCTGTCGGTGGCGGATAACATCTTTCTTGGACGCGAGACGAACGGCGGCTTTGTCATCAACGAATCATCTATCTGGAAACGCAGCGAGGAAATCCTCTCGAATCTTGGCGTCCGGCATATCAACGTTAAAGCTCAAGTTGGGCGATTGCCGTTGGCGCAGCAGCAGCTTGTCGAAATCGCCAAAGTGCTGTCGCATGATCCCCGTATCTTAGTGCTGGACGAACCTACCGCGCCGCTCGGTGACGAAGAAACCACGCTGCTGTTCAATATTTTGACCGGACTTAAGGCGCGGGGCATCGCCATTATTTTCATCTCGCACCGCTTCAAAGAGATTATGCAGCATTGTGACCACGCTACTATTTTGCGGAATGGCAAGCTCATCACGACGGTTGATGTAGCCGGCATCAGTGAGGAAGCGCTGGTCGAACTGACGATTGGCGAACAGATTGAAGCGTTCTATCGCCATAACCCCGCAGGCGAAAACAAGCATCATGAGACTGCTCTCGAAGTCGAGAACTTGTCGGTGGGAAACCGTGTTCGCAACGTCAGCTTTACGCTGCGACGCGGCGAAATCTTGGCCATTACAGGACTGCTCGGCGCGGGCCAGCAGCAGCTAGTACGGGCGCTGTTTGGCGATCAGCGCAGCGTGAGCGGTACGATCAAACGCGATGGCCGTTCGGTGATGATCAATTCACCCGCGCAGGCGTTGAAACTGGGTATTGGACTGCTGACGGAGTATCGCAAGGTCGAGGGCTTGGTGCTGGATATGAGCGTGCGTGAGAATATCACGCTGCCGACGCTGCACCGTTTCCGGCGCGTGATTCAGTTCATCGACAACACCCGCGAACGACAGGCGGCGCAGTCGTTCATCAAGCAGTTGAACATCGTCACGCCCTCGCCCAATACGAAGGTCAACACCTTGAGCGGCGGCAATCAACAGAAGGCGATTCTGGCGCGCTGGTTGCTGCGCGACCTCGAAATCTTGATTTTCATCGAGCCGACGTTGGGTATCGACGTGGGCGCGAAGGCAGAAATCTATCAGCATTTGAACGAACTAGTCAACGCGGGAAAGAGTATCATCGTCGTCTCCGAAGATTTGATCGAGGTGCTCGGTATTTCTGATCGCATTTTGGTGATGGTTGACGGCCAGCTTACGCGGGAGTTTGACCGCGCCGATGCCAGCGAGGAAGCTCTGCTTTCGGCCATTCAGGGGAACAATCATGGCGGATAGCGGAAGTCAGCGCTATAGCCCGATCAGCCTTAGCACGAGCGAAAGTATCGGCGTGAGATTGCCGCGCCTGTTGGCCGATTACAGCACGGTGTTGGTCGTGGTGGTGATGTTCGTATTTTTCAGCCTGAGCAGCGAGAACTTTTTCACGGGGCAGAACCTATTTAACGTTCTCAAGCAAATGTCCATCGTGGCTATCATCGGCATTGGCATGACGATGGTGATTCTCATCGGCGGTATTGACTTGTCGGTGGGTTCGGTGGTGTTGATGAGCGGCGGCGTGGCTGCGGTACTCATTCAAGAATACAACTTTGGGCCATGGTTGGCCATCGCGGTTGGCGTTGGCGCGGGCGCGTTGGTTGGTTTAGTGAACGGCCTGCTCATTGAGGTGGCGCATCTTAGCCCGGTCATCGCCACACTGGGAACGCTGATCGGTGTGCGTGGGTTGGGGCAAATCATCATCGACAACACCTATGTTTGGGTGACAGACGGTGTGTTTGTCGGTCTTGCCGCCAATAAGGTGTTGTTCCTGCCGATGATGGCGACGGTGATGATTTTGCTGTATGTAGTCGTGGCAATCGTGCTAAAACAGACGATTTTCGGGCGCTATGTGTATGCCATCGGCGGTAACCCGATTGCCTCGCGGTTGGTAGCGCTACCTGTCGTTCGCACGAAGGTGCTAGTTTATGTGCTGTGCGGGGCGTTCGCGGGCGTGGCCGGAATGCTAACAGCAGCAACGATTGGTTTTGCGGGGCCAAACAACGGTGCAAACATGGAGTTCAGCGCAATTGCCGCTGTTGTGCTTGGCGGGACGCGCTTAGGCGGTGGCGTTGGACGGGTCGAGCGAACGTTTCTCGGCACGGCCATTCTGACGATGACGCTCAACTATCTGACTATTCGCGGTATCCCTGACATCTGGCAGCAAACGGTGACGGGGTTTCTGCTATTGGCGGCGGTGCTGCTAAATTATCTGGCACAGAGGAAACGATGAGTGCTGGTAATAAGATGAGCATAGGTTGGCGCGTCGGCGGCTTTGTGCGTGAGAACGGGCTGCTGTTGATGCTGCTCGTTTTGATCGTG
>JACMMD010000676.1 GCA_014379235.1 Anaerolineae bacterium | reverse complement strand
CGTGACGACCATCGTCGCCAAGCTGTTCAACTTGACGCAGCCGACTACGGTGTATTTCGGACAGAAGGACGCGCAGCAGGTGGTCGTCATCCGGCGCATGGCCCGCGACTTGAATTTCCCGCTGGAGATTGCGGTTTGCCCAACGATGCGCGAGGCAGACGGTCTGGCGATGAGTTCGCGCAATGTCTATTTGCAGCAAGATGATCGCAAGGCGGCGACAGTTTTATATCGGGCGCTGCAAAGCGCTGGCGATCTGTATGCTTCCGGCGAACGTGACCCCGAAAAGCTGCGTCAAGCAGCCTGTGATACGCTGGCAAGTGAGCCGCTTGTGCAAGCCGATTACGTTTCGCTGGCAGATGTGAATACACTTGAAGAACTGCAATCGACGGGCGATTCTCCGCTGCTGCTGTCAGTGGCGGCGATGCTCGGCGCGACACGCTTGATCGATAATTGTTTGCTACCATTCCATCTTAACAATCGTGTCGATCTGTCGGCTACACTGGGCGTTTCTTAATATCTGTTAAAGCGGTATTGAGCAACCTCTGATACATTTCATGCGTAATTATTGTTACGCTGATTATGTAAGACTCTCAAGGAGGAACGACATTGTTTTTCGATACCAATTATCTGATCTGGGTATTCATTCCCACGCTGCTGCTGTCGCTGGCGGCGCAGTTTTTCGTCAAAAGCGCATACAGCAAGTGGGGCAACCAAAGCAACAGCGTAGGATTGACAGGTGCAGAGGTCGCGCAGCGTATTATCGGCAGCTCGAACGTGGGTGCGGTGCAGTTAGAAGCTGTCGAAGGCGAATTGACCGACCATTACGACCCGAAAACGCATATCGTTCGTATGTCTCGCGGCGTGGGCACAGTACCATCTGTCGCGGCGATGGCGGTGGTCGCGCATGAGTTGGGACACGCGCAGCAGCACGCGGAAAAATCGCTGCTTATTACCGCACGTAATTTCCTTGTCCCGGCGGTACAGTTTAGCCCGACGATTTCTTATGCGCTGATTTTTGCGGGTCTGTTCTTCCAAGCTACCGGGCTGCTATGGGCGGGTATCCTGTTCTTCGGCGTGACGGTTATCTTCATGATCCTGACGCTGCCTGTCGAGTTCGATGCCAGTCGACGCGGACTCATCTTGCTCGAACAAGCTGGCTTGATGGCAAATGAACAAGACCGATCAGGCTCGCGCCAAGTTCTCACGGCGGCGGCGCTGACTTACGTGGCTGCTGCAGTCACGGCGGTGCTGCAACTGCTGTACTACATCAGCCTTGCTAACCGACGACGATAGCCACGCGATAGCAAACCAACAACAAACGCCTCACAAATAACGTGAGGCGCTTTTGTTTGCGTTGTTGGAACTTCACGGTTGCTTCAACTGACCTCGATAGGTACTGCTTCGAGGCCAGTTTGAGCATGTCTATTGACTGAGTTAGCGTAAATCGTGCTGGTCGATCTTGTGCCGAAGTCGGTGGACACGGCCTTCGTTGGGGCGAATACGGGTCACAGCGTTGCTCAGGCGGCGCTGAAAACGGATGAGTCGTGCGCGCCATCGGGCCAGCGTATAACTCGCCTGCCGACGCTGCTTACCGAGAACGGCGGCCTGCCGCTCCTCAGCTTCGGGCGCGCCCCATTTGACGACCATCGAGGCCCACGTTAAGCCGCCGCCGAAGCCGACAAACACGATGTAATCGTTCGGCTGAACGCGCCCTTGCTCGATGGCTTCACACAGCGCAATCGGAATTGAGGCGGCGGATGTGTTGCCGTAGCGCTCGATGTTGGAAATGAATATTTCCTTTTCCACCTTGAGCGCCCGCGCTGCCGATTGAATTATGCGATCATTGGCTTGATGCGGCACGATCAGCTTGACCTCATCCAGCCGCAAGCCGACGTTATCTAACGCCTGCGTGATGCTTTCGCCAATGACACGGCTGGCGAACTTGAAAACTTCGCCGCCGTTCATATGCATCTTGTACATCTTGTGGCCGTTGGGGTTCACGATGGGAGCGCAAGTATCGAGGCTGCCCACTGATGGAATACCGAGCAGATCATATCCAGAACCATCAGAGCGCAGCACGGTAGATAGAACGCCGCCTTCAACGTCGCTGGCTTGCAGCACCACCGCGCCCGCGCCATCACCGAACAGGATACACGTCCCGCGATCTTGCCAATCCATCACGCGGCTCATGGTCTCCGAAGCGACTACCAGCGCCGTTTTGATGCTGCCCGAACGGATCGACTGCGCGGCCATATGCACCGCGTAGACGAAGCCGGAGCAGGCCGCACTCATGTCGAATGCGCCTGCGTTGCTTGCACCCAGCCAATCCTGAATTAGGCTGGCGGTACTGGGGAAGATATTCTCCGATGTCGAGGTAGCAACGATGACGAGTTCGACCTCAGTCGGCAGAATATCGGCTACTTCGAGCGCCCGTTGGGCCGCTTTTAGGCCCAATGTGGCAGTAGAGTCGCGTTCCCCTGCGATACGCCGTTCTTTGATGCCTGTGCGCGCTTGAATCCACTCGTCCGACGTTTCGACGATAGCGGACATCTCCTCGTTGGTCATGATCCTATCTGGTACGGCCATGCCCCAACCAACGATATGCGCGTAGATGCTGCTGCCGCTGATCGGGTCAGCCGCACTGCGTTTATGCGTGGCCATTGGCGGTGTACTCACCAAAGATCAGAACAGCGTTGTGCCCGCCGAAGCCGAACGAATTGCTCATCACGTATTTGATCTCACGCGAGACACCAACATTCGGTGTGTAGTTCAGGTCACACGCTGGGTCTTGATTGTCGAGATTGACCGTCGGCGGAACCCAGTTGTTGCGAATTGCCATGATCGAGAACACGGCTTCTACCGAGCCTGCCGCACCCATCAAATGGCCGGTGACGGACTTGGTAGAGCTGATCGGAATCTCGTAGGCGACTTCACCCATAGCGCGCTTGATGGCGACGGTTTCACTCACGTCGTTGAGCGGCGTACTGGTGCCGTGTGCGTTGATATAGTCGATGTCTTCGGGGCGCAGTCCGGCATCTTCCAGCGCTAATTCGATGGCCTTGGCCGCGCCTTCGCCCGTTTCGAGTGGGGCAGTCACATGGTAAGCGTCCGACGTGTGACCATAACCGCAGATTTCCGCGTAGATTGTCGCGCCGCGTGCTTTCGCGTGTTCGAGGTCTTCGATCATCAGCAGCGCAGCGCCTTCGGCGACGACGAAGCCATCGCGGTCTATGTCGAACGGGCGTGAGGCTTTTTCCGGCGCTTCATTGCGCCGCGAAATCGCCGTCATGTTGTTGAAACTGGCCATGGCCACATCGACCAGACCGGCCTCGGAACTGCCAGCCAAAAACGCCTTCGCGGCGCCGCGCCGTATGATTTCCGTCGCTTCACCGATACAGTTATTACCCGTCGCACAGGCAGTGGAGATAGCGAAGTTCGGCCCACGTAGTCCGTAAGTCATCGAGACTTTACTTGATGCGCTGTCCGGCAGCATCATCGGAATCAATAAAGGGCTGACTCCGCGCGCACCGCGCTCCAAAAATGCTTTGATACTTTCAAATATCGTGCCGATGCCACCGATGCCACTGCCCATGACGCAGCCGACATCGTAGCGATTTTCATCGGTGATTTGAAGTCCGGCGTTTTCCATCGCTTGTGCAGCCGCGACCAGCCCAAGCTGAGTAACGCGGTCAGTCCGGCGCGCTTCACGCCGTCCTAGAAATTCTTCGGGGTCGAAGTTTTTGACCTCGCCGCCGAAATGGTTTTCAAGATGAGAAGTGTCGAAGCGGGTAATCGGGCCAATGCCCGTCTTGCCGTCGGCGGCATTGCGCCACGCTTCCTCTACGTTGTTGCCCGTCGGGCAAATGATCCCCATGCCGGTCACGACTACGCGCCGTCGTTCCACTGTTGTCCCTCCGCCTACATCCTAGTGACTCCACGTCGAGTACGACATCCCGTATCCGACGAGTCACTTTTTCGCCACGAACAAAACTCGTTAAGTATATTAGACCACTTGCCATTTACAACCCCATAGCGAATGGGACGTTGCCATTTACGGCCAAGATTATTCAGTTTCTCGTCTCGCTCATGTATAATCTGCTTCTCATGATTTTAATCACGGGCGGAACAGGATTTATCGGGCGGCATTTAGTCGAACGGCTTTTAGCCGATGGGCGACCTGTGCGCTGCCTCGTCAGCGAACGACTAGCGAAGCAGCCGCCGTGGCCGCAGATGCCGGAGATGATCGTTGGTACGCTGTTGGATGAGGAAGCGCTGTTTCATGCCGTGACGGGTGTGCATACCGTCATTCACCTTGAGAATGCTCAGTGGTGGGGACGTATGCGCGATCTTGAGCGGGTTGAATTGGTGGGTACGCGCAACCTGATTGCGGCGGCCCGCGCTGCCCGCGTCGGCAGAATCATCACACTCAGTCATTTGGGATCGACACCTGCTGCCGCCTATCCGCTGCTGCGGATCAAAGGGATGCTGGAAGAATTGATTCGAGCGAGCGGTTTGGCGTATACCATCATCCGATCAGGGTTGGTGTTTGGCGAGGGCGATGCTTTCGTCAGTCACATTGCGATGCAGCTTTCTGCAAACCCGTTGTTCTTCTTGATGCCGGGACGTGGCGAAGTGATCTTGCATCCGATCTATATTGACGATCTGGTGCAGGCGATTGTCAACAGTTTGGAATTGATCGACACTGTGGACACGACACAGGAGATCGGCGGGCCGGAATACATTACACTTGGCGATATGATCTCGACAGTGATGCGCGTGACCGGAACGCGGCGGTTTGTCATTCCCACCCCGCCGTATCTGCTGCGAGGGTTTGCTGCCATTTATACTCGTGTGATGCCGCGATCATTGATTACGACGCAGTGGTTCGACCTTCTGGCGACGAACCATACCGCGCAGCTTGGCAATATCATCAATAATTTCGGCATTCACCCGCGCCGATTTGAGGATACACTGCTCACATATATGCGCGGGCGCAACTACTGGACGACCATGTTGCGCTATAGTGTGCGCCGCAAACCACGCGGACTATAACAGGGAAAGACGGATGAGCGAGATTGCAATTCGAGCGCTGCGCGGGCTGGATGAAATGTATCCGGCGGTGGCTTTGCAGCGTGTCTATTGGGGTGATGACGTGGAGTCGGTCATCCCGGCCCATATGCTGTTTTCGCTGGCCAATTACGGCGGCCATGTGCTGGCGGCCTTCGACGAAGACAAACTGGTTGGCGTGTTGGTTGGCTTCTTAGGAACGCACATGAAAGAAAGCCACCGTCCGGCGATGGCCAACTTGCAACTTGTGTCGAAGCGTATGGTGGTTGACCCGGCCTATCGCAGTCACGGCATCGGCTACCGCTTGAAACTGGCGCAGCGCGATATGACGGTTCAGCAGGGTATCCGGCTGGTGACGTGGACGTTCGACCCGCTGCTGGCGACCAACGCCCATTTGAACCTGCGTAAGCTGGCGGCGATCTGTCAGGAATACGCCGAGAACTACTACGGCACATCGGGCGCTGGTGGATTAGCGACACTCGGCGCGTCTGATCGGCTGATGGTCGAATGGTGGGTGACAAACCGCCGCGTCGAGGAACGCTTGCATGGCACTCGTGGCAACCTGACATTGAGCCAATATCTCGAAGCGAACGCGCCCATTGTCAATCCTGCACAGCGTGGCGGCGATGGTCTGCTGCGTCCGCCGCAGTCTTTAAATGAACTAGCGGGTTCGTTCGCGCTGGTGGAAATCCCGCTCAATTACCCTGACATCATGCGTCAAGACCCTGCGCTGGCACAGGCGTGGCGGATGCACATCCGCATGGTGATGCAGCGTTTGTTCGCGGAAAACTTCGTCGTGACGGACTTTCTACGGGATACTCACGAAGGACAAGACCGCGCGTTTTATCTGTTCAGCTTCAACATCGGCTTCGATTTTCGGCTGAATTAGGGATAGAGTTCGATGGCTTACGATAGTGAGTGGCGATTTTCTGGCTCACGCCGCGTTCCACGTCCAGAGCGCGTGGAGATCTGCGAGCAGTGTGGCAAACGTGTCGGCATGAGCTACCCGGACTGCCCGTTATGCTTCGACGCTATCGAGCGATTCTGGCTGGCGGATTGGGCGGCGCTGCTGGAAATCGAGCAAGTCGATGCCGGAATGCCCGACGAAACGCTGCTGGCGCAGGTCGTCATCGAAGAGAGTGAACGCCACCCGTGGACGGTAGTCGACATGGCGATGTCGCTGCTGCGCTGTGGAACGTGCGGCAATGAACTGGGCAGTCGTTACAATGAATGCGGCGAATGTGGTATGGCGTTTGGCTCATCGCTGGTGTCGGAGTATGGCGCGACCATGAACGAACACGCGCTGCATATCGGGCGCTGGGTACTGCGGCATAAGCAGCAGCACGGCGAAAACTCGATCATCGGTTGGCAGCGCACAATGCCGCGAGTTCTCACAGGTTGGCTGCCGACGACGCCGGAAGCACAGCAAATGGGGAAACGAATCAAGGACGGGGAACTCGACGTGGTAGACGAATGGTTAGCCGAGGTTGACCGTCAGATTAACGCGAAGGCTGATCTCAATTAGCCGATATTGTTTTGTGAATGGTTGTCATTTGAGGGGGATATTTTGCGCTCGATTACTGTAAAAGACATTGTGCTGTACCCGATTGCCATGCCATTGGTGGAACGCTTGGCCACCAGCTTCGGCAAAGAGCCGTTCAAGGTGTGCGTTTTAGCGGCAGTGCATACCAGCGATGGCATCATCGGTTGGGGCGAGGCATCGGGCGAGATTGCGCCGGGATACAGCAGCGAAACGCTGGGCACGGCACTGCACATCATGATTAATTTTCTCGCGCCGAAACTGCTCAACAAGACGCTGGACAGCGCTACTGAAGTTCCGGCTTTGTTTCGCGGTGTGCGTGGCCATCCACTGGCTAAACACGCGCTTGAAGCAGCCGTCTGGGACGCTCTGGCGAAGGCGAATAACATTTCACTAGCGGAACTATTCGCGTCGTATTTGCCCGCCGGAAACGAGCCACGCGGTTATGCGACGGTAGGCGTGAGCATCGGCATTCAGGACACGGTAGAGGATACGCTGGCGATCATCAACAAGCGTTTGGCGCAGGGGTACGGGCGTATCAAGTTGAAGATCAAGCCGGGTTGGGATGTCGAACTGGCGCGGGGAGTGCGGGCTGTGCTGCCCGATGTGGTGATGATGCTGGATGCCAACAGCGCTTATACACTG
>JACMMD010000675.1 GCA_014379235.1 Anaerolineae bacterium | reverse complement strand
TTACTGCGCTGCACAATGTCAACTAACATCCCCGCGCTATCTGCGATGTCATAAGCAGATACCGAAAACCGCTTCTTCAAATCATTCGTGCCGAGCATGATCGTAATCAAATCAAATGGACAATGCGTATCTAAACAAGGAATAAGATAGTCTCTGCCATTCTTGAAGTAGCCAATCGGATCATCCCAAACCGTCGTTCTTCCGTTTAGCCCTTCCTCGATAATTAGATAGCCCTCGCCAAGTGTCTGTCGTAAAACACCCGTCCAGCGCTTATCTCGAGCAAAACGCCCCTTTGACACCGGATCATAACCCCATGTATTCGAATCACCGAAACAGACGATGGATTTCACGACTGCCCTCTCATTTAGTCAAGCCGCACTCCAAAATAATAGCGACTCGGCATAAACATACCAAGTCGCTATTATCGTATCTGAAAGTGCAGCCTTCGCGCACCTTACATCTGTTTGGTTTCTTTCGCAGGCGCGTGTTCGCCAGATGCGCCGTTCGTCGATGGTGCGTCCGTTTCTTCCTCATGGCGGAACTGGCTCATATACAGTTCGTAGTATGCGCCGCGCTGTGCTAAGAGGCTGTTATGCGTACCGCGCTCGATGATTTCACCGCCGCGCAGCATCAACACCTGATCGGCGTTGCGAATGGTACTCAAACGATGCGCGATTACGAAGCTCGTGCGCCCCTCAAGCAGCGTTTCAAACGCCTTCTGAATGACGCGCTCGGTACGAGTATCCACGCTCGAAGTCGCCTCGTCTAGAATGAGGATATGCGGACTCATCAGCGCCGCTCGTGCAATCGAGATCAACTGTCGCTGACCTTGGCTGAGGCCGCTGCCGCGCTCACCGAGGATCGTTTGATAGCCCTGTGGCAGCCGTTCGATAAACGTATCTGCCGCCACTAACCGCGCTGCCGCAATCACATCCTCATCGGTTGCGCCAAGCCATCCGTAACGGATGTTGTTCATCACCGTATCCGAGAACAGAAACGAGTCTTGCAGCACGATACCGATCTGGCTGCGAAGGCTGGCTGCTGTCACGTTGCGCACATCGAAACCATCAATCCGTACTGCGCCGCTTGTCACATCATAGAAGCGCGGAATGAGGTTAATGATCGTCGTTTTGCCTGCGCCTGTCGGCCCAACAATAGCTACCGTTTGTCCCGGCTGTGCTTCAAAACTCACGCCGTTCAAGACAGGCTCTCCCTGCACATATTCAGCCGTCACATTGTCGAACTGTACATGACCCTTGATGGATGGTATATCTTTTGCACCCGGCTTATCCACGATGTCGGCCTGCTCATCGAGCAAGCCGAAGATACGTTCGCCGCCTGCAATCGCGCTCTGGATATTCGTCCACAGCACCGCGATCTGTTGAATCGGCTGATTGAAGCGCTGGACATACTGCAAAAACGCGAACACCGTTCCGAGCGAAATGATGGTCGTCCCGAGCAAAGGTTCATTCCGCAGCACCGACAACCCGCCCGCCACAACCACGACACCGATAGCCACATAACCGAGCGCTTCCAACACCGGAGTTAGCGCGCTGGTAAACGCCGCCGCACGAACGTTAACGTCACGGTTCGCCGCGTTGGTGCGCCGGAATTGGTCGATGTTCTCTTCTTCGCGGTTGAACGCTTGCGTCTCACGCACTCCGGCGATGCTCTCTTGCAAGTCAGCGTTGACGCTGCCCATCTGTTCACGGCTGCGTCGGAACGCCTTACGCGCTTGATTGGAAAAGTAAACGGTTGCTACCGCCATCACTGGCACAACCGCTAAACTCACCAGCGCATAGGGCACGTTGGCTTCGAGCATTTTGATGATAATCCAACCGATGAGCAGCACACCACCGATAACATTCAACAACGCGAAGCTGAACGCCTGCTGAATGGTATCCGTATCGCTGGTGATGCGGCTCATGATGTCACCAACTTCACGCTCTGCATAGAAGCCAAGCGATAGACGATGAATCTGTGCAAACAAATCTTGGCGCATTTTCCGCAGTACATTTTGGCCAGTCCAACTCATCATAAAGAACGACAGACCGCCAAAAATCGCTCCCGCAATGAACAACCCGACTAGAATCAGTGTCAGCGCGCCTAACCCGGCCAG
Source organism: Anaerolineae bacterium (assembly GCA_014379235.1). Lineage (GTDB taxonomy): Bacteria > Chloroflexota > Anaerolineae > Aggregatilineales > Phototrophicaceae > JACMMD01. Next base: position 4,078 of record JACMMD010000675.1, on the reverse strand, counting down.
TTTGGTTTCAAGCGGCATCGCAGGGTCAACGGTGGTGTACCAGCAGCTTTCCACACGCGGGAAGAAGTAACAGTCTACCGCCTGACCGATGATGTCCGGCGCGGCGACTTGCGTCCACGTCGATGCGACGATCAACACCAACGAGATCACCAACCCATACCAATAGCGTGAAAAGTATTCGCCGAAGCGCCCAAGTGTCGCGGTGAGGTTCTTTGGCTTAGAAACCTCACCTTCCATAAAACGGCGTCCGCCGTCGAGTCCTCCCATCATGGTGTTTTCTAAGCCTCCTGTGTCGCTGCACTTGCAGCAGCCGCGCCAACCGTGTCGAGTTCAGCATCGCCGACAAGCTGCGAGTTATAAATTTCCGCGTAGATCGGGCTGTTTTCCATCAATTCCGTGTGCGTGCCCGTCGCCACAATGCTGCCCTTGTCCAACACGAGAATTTGATCGGCGTTAAGCACCGTCGTGATACGTTGAGCGATCACGAAGCTGGTACGCCCTCTCATCAGATTATCAAGCGCCTGTTGAATATGGTACTCGGTCATCAGGTCAACGCTGCTGGTCGAGTCGTCCAGAATCAGCAGGCGTGGATTGAGCAGCAAAGCGCGTGCAATAGCGATACGCTGCTTTTGTCCGCCAGAAAGCGTCGAGCCGCGCTCACCCACTGCCGTGTCATAACCCTGCGGGAAGCTCATAATGAAGTCGTGAGCGGCAGCAGCCCGCGCAGCCTGCTCAACTTCTTCAAGCGTCGCATCCGAGCGCCCGAAAGCGATGTTGTCACGGATCGTTCCGCTGAAGAGGTTCGTCTCTTGCAGCACGATACCGATTTGCGAACGCAAGCTGTCCAGCGTCACGTCGCGCACATCATGACCGTCGATCAAGACCGCGCCTTCCGAAACATCATAGAAGCGCGGGATCAAATTGATGATCGTGGTCTTGCCGCTGCCCGTCGCGCCTAACAGAGCGATGGTCTGGCCGGTTCTCGCCGTGAAGCTGACGTCTTTCAGCACGGGATCACCGGACGCATAGTAGCGAAACGTTACATTCTTGAACTCGACATTTCCCTCAATCGCGGCAAGCTCAGTTGCATCCGACTTATTATCTACATCACTCTGGGCATCCAGAATTTCAAAGATACGACCCGCTGATGCCGCCGCTTGCGCCATCAGCGAGATGATGAATCCCAACTGACCGAGTGGGAAGAAGATGTAGATCACATACAGGCTGAAATTCTGATAGCCGCCAAGCGTCAAATCGCCCTGTAGAATTTGCTGACCGCCGAAGTAAAGCAGAGCCGCCTGCCCGATCTGAGCGATCAGAAAAATCAACGGGAACAGAACCGCGAATGTCCGGTTGACCTTCAACGATTGTGCGAACAAATCATCTGAGGCAGCATCAAAGCGCTTCTGTTCGTGAGGCTCTCGCGTGAATGCTTTGACAACCTTAATGCCTGCGAGGTTCTCTTGCAAAATCGTATTGAGACGTGACAGTCTCATTTGGATTTCGATGAACAATGGCTGCGCGACTTTGCCAAATATCATGAACAGAAAGAACGCGATAGGCAGAATCGGCAGCACAACGAGCGTCAAACGCCAATTGGTGAAAACCAGAATCAGCAGCGCGCCAACCAGCAAAATAAACGCCGAAGCCGTCAATACCAGACCTTGCGCGATGAACAACCGCAAGCGCTCAACGTCATCCGTTGCGCGAATCATCAACTGGCCGGTCTGGTTCTGATCGTGATAGCTGAATGACAACCGTTGAATCTTGGCGAAGATTTCGTTACGGAAATCGAACGCCAAACCCTGCGATGTCTTCTCTGCCATGTACGCCTGAACGAACGAAAACACGCCGCGAATAACCGCCACCAACACAACGATCACGACAGCGCCGACGAGAATCGACTCCGCGTTCGTTTGATAGCTTTGCAGTTCTTCCACTGTCTTACCGGCCTGAGTTGCCGCGAGACCTTGTGCGAGCTGCGGCAAACCTAAAATGGTATCGGCCATCATCCCGTTCGTGATCGCGTTAATCATGTCCTGCACGAGCAGTGGCACGACAAGCTGCGCCAACGTCGCAATAATCAGTGCGCCATATGCGATCACTACCGAACGACGCTGCTTACCTAAATAGCGAATGGCTCGTCCTAGACCGCCGTTTCCAGCGTTCCCTTGAGGGCGTCCCCGTCCTTGTGCAGCTTGAGCTTGCAAGGCGTTCCTCTTTCTCTACCGAATCACATCGACAAAGTAATGGGCTGGCGAGATTCATTCGTCTGCCACAGGTTAAAACAGCGCTACATTTGTTGTATACGTGCGAACAACTATTCTAGTCGCATGTGTGAATGATGAACATACTCAGTCTAAGCCAGCAGCCAATTCTTAATCTACTGGCCATTGGTACAGCATTTTCAATCTATGCGGCTATTGAACTAATCGAAAGTACAGGGAAAATGTTCAATCCACTTTGCCGGATACGTTTCTGACAACCAACGCATGGTATAATTTTCGCAATGTTATCCCGCTAACACGCCGCACTTTTTGGGCGTGAGGATAGGCAAAACTCAATGACTCCTACCAGCACCAATGACCATCCACGAAATCCCGGCATCCCTTTCGATCTCAGCCTTGCACGCCAATATCGCGTCAACCGCAGCGCCGTAGAGCGACGTACCGCTTCGCTCGTGAACCGCCGCTCGATTAAGAAAGACTGGCAGGCAGCATGGCTGTTGAAAGCCATCACCTGCATCGACCTAACCACCCTCTCCGGTGACGATACTCCCGGCAATGTGCGCCGACTGTGTGCGAAAGCCCGCCGGCCCGTGCGACAGGATATTCTCGAAAAGCTCGATTTTGATCGAGAACTCCATGTTGGCGCTGTCTGCGTCTATCACAACCGCATCATAGACGCTGTTGAAGCGCTCAAAGGCACGGATATTCCCATCGCCGCCGTCTCGACAGGCTTCCCGGCGGGGCAAAGTCCATTCGCGCAGCGTCTTGCCGAAATTGGCGAATCGGTCAAAGCAGGCGCGAACGAGATCGACATCGTAATCTCCCGCGAACACGTCCTCACCGGAGATTGGCAAGCGCTTTATGATGAGGTTAAGTTGTTCCGCGAAGCCTGCGGCGAGGCCCATCTGAAAACCATTCTCGCCACTGGCGAACTCGGCACGTTGAGCAATGTCCACATCGCCAGCATGATCGCCATGATGGCCGGCGCGGACTTTATCAAGACCTCGACAGGCAAAGAAACGGTCAATGCCACGCTCGAAGTCAGCCTCGTGATGGTGCGCGCCATCCGCGAATACGAACACCTGACAAATTATCAAGTCGGCTTTAAGCCTGCTGGCGGCATCCGCACCGCCAAGCAAGCGTTGAATTGGCAAATCTTGATGAAAGAAGAACTCGGCAATGCTTGGTTGCAACCGTCACTGTTCCGCATTGGCGCAAGTGCTCTGCTGACTGACATCGAGCGCCAGCTCTACCACACCGCCACCGGACACTACGCCGCCAAACACCATATGCCAATGGCCTAATGAGGACACCGATGGCGATTAAAGAACATATAAAATTCGTGGATGAAGACGAACTCATGCGGCTCGGCTCGGATGCGATGGTTGAAGTCGTCGATGGAGAAATCGTAGAAATGGCTGCTGTTGGAATATTGCATCATTTCATCGTCGGCAACCTCTACCACATTCTCGATACTTGGGTTCGCGCACTCGAAACCGGCTTCATTTTTCCCGATGGACTGCTGTTCCACCTTTTCCGCGAAGGCAAACGCATTAAAGGTTCGCGTGTGCCGGATTTATCGTTCGTCCGCAAAGGCTCAATTCCAAAGGGCTGGAACATCGAACGCCCCTTCCCCGGCGCGCCCGCTTTAGCGATTGAGGTTATGTCGCCCGATGACTCATCCGAAGAAGTCCTCAAGAAAGTCCGGGAATATTTGGCCGCAGGTTCGGAGCAGGTATGGGTGGTCTATCCACAGCCGCGAGAACTACACCAATTTCGTCGTGGGGTTTCGGACGTGCGAACCTATACAGGCTCAGAAACGATTGACGTAGACACCCTCTTTCCGGGTC
>JACMMD010000674.1 GCA_014379235.1 Anaerolineae bacterium | reverse complement strand
GTATCGATCATGGACTCAAGCGCATCGGTTTGGCAGTCAGCGACGAAACGGGGCTGATAGCGCGTGAGCTTGTCATCCTCAAGCGCAAGTCTAACGCCGATGATTTCCGCCGTTTGAACAACATCGCCGCCGAACAGCGCGTGGTGGCTTTCGTCGTCGGCATCCCCACCAGTTACGAAGCGATGCCGGGAGTAATCTCACAGGCGGATAAGGTTCGTAACTGGGTCGAGCGCTTTGCCGAGACAACCTCGCTGCCTTTCATCATGTGGGACGAACAGCTAACCAGCGTCGATGCGCGTGAACTTGCTTACCAGAAACGCCGCAAACAGTCTGATCCGATTGACGACCTCGCGGCACGGCTGATTTTGCAAAGCTATCTCGATGCCTTGAGCGATGGTTTGGCCGAACCGCCACCTAAATGAGCATGTTCACCGCTCGCACCATTATGTAAACTTCAAGAAATATTGAACCGCCAAGATGCCAAGTTCGCAAAGAATTAATTTTCTGCGCCTCTGCATCCCTGCGTCTCTGCGTTAAATCTGTTTATCGCGTAGGAGTAGCTCAGTGCAGTCACAAGGCAATTGCAGGCGTATCGTGGTTTTATTGGTTGGTATGCTCATTCTCGCGGTGGTTTGCGGCGGGCTGATCTTACTGCTGGTGGGCGATGATCTGATGGACTTCGCCCGAACAGGTTTAAGCCGCTTCTCGATCTCCTTGCGCGAAGATGATCTCGCTCGACCTTTTGGCACGGACGAAAACCCGATTCGCTTTACAGTCAACAGCGGCGATACGCCGCGTATCATCGCTGATAACTTGCTGAACAACAGCCTGATTGCCGACGCTGATCTATTTGTCGAATATGCCCGCGCCAGTCAACTGGATACCCAGTTTGAAGCCGGAACATTTTTCCTCAATCAGACGCAAACAATCCCCGACATCGCGCAACGGCTGACGGACTCTCGCAGCAGTTTTATTCCCTTCGTCATCATCGAGGGTTGGCGGCTTGAAGAAGTCGCGGACGTGATTGACAGCAATCCCCTGTTCGGCTTCTCCGGCAATGAATTTCTCTCCGTTGTTGGGCCCGGTGCGACTATCGACCCCGCCTTCGCGCAGCGCATCGGGATGCCGCAGGGCGCATCGCTGGAAGGTTTCTTGTATCCTGACACTTACCAACTGCCGCCCGACATCACGCCGCAAGAGTTAGCCAATACGCTGACACAGCGCTTCTTTGAGCAAGTGGGCACTCAATTGGCCAGTGATGCCGAAGCAGAAGGGCTTTCGCTTTATGAAGTCGTCACACTGGCATCGATTGTCGAGCGTGAGGCCATCCACGCCGATGAGGATGCGATAGTGGCCAGTGTCTACCGCAACCGCCTCGACGATGGCATGAAGTTGGACGCTGACCCCACTGTACAATACGGACTTAATGGTGAACGTGGCAGTTGGTGGCCAAACATCACGCGGGCAGACTATACCAACGTCGTGTCGAACTACAATACCTATCTCAGTACCGGATTGCCGCCCGGCCCGATTGCTAATCCCGGTTTGTCAGCCATCCGTGCCGCCGCTTATCCAGAAGAGTCCGAGTTCTTCTACTTTCGCGCCGCTTGTACTGGCAGCGGCTATCACAACTTCGCCCGCACCTTTGAAGAACACGTCGCCAATGAGTGCTAAACGGGTAGGGGCAGGATATATCCTGCCCCTACTACTGATATTGGTGACTTCGGCCTGTGCCGTCTCACATACCGCGCCGCTGACCCGAATTGCCCTGCTTGCCCCTTTCGAGGGCCGCTATCGTGAAGTCGGTTACGATGCACTCTACGCTGCCCGCCTCGCGCTGGCAGATGATGGACGCGGAAACATCGACTTGTTAGCCGTCGATGATGGCGGCACACCACAGAACGCCGCCGATCATGCCGCTGCGCTGGCTCACGACCCGCTCGTAAAGGTCGTGATCGTTCTCGGTTACGATGCCACCGAAGCCGATACTTTGCGCGCTCTTAATGACTTACCTGTATTGATCGTCAGCGGATGGGGCGTGGAAGCGCCTGCCATTTCCGAATCGGTTTTCGTGCTGTCGAATGCGAGCATCAATGAGGAATTGACCGTACCACCGCGTACAAGTATCACTGATGCGGCGCGTCTACCACATCCGTTGACTGGCGGCGAGGTGTTTGCTCTGCAAGGATTTATCCGCTTGAGCGACAACCTTGAAGATGTGGAAGTGATTTCGAGTGCCACGCTACCAGATGATGCTTTCAGTGAACGGTATCTTGCCAGCGATCAATTCGCTCCCGAACCCGGACTGCTAGCAACGATGACCTACGACGCGATGAGCATGGCGCTGGCCGCGCTCGATGAAAATGTCAACCGCGCCGATGTGCGTGATCGCCTTGCTGAAATGCGCTACGAAGGTCTAAACGGAACGATAGCATTTGAAAGTGGCTTTTGGGTCGCCGCGCCG
>JACMMD010000673.1 GCA_014379235.1 Anaerolineae bacterium | reverse complement strand
GGCGAGTTTCCGATCCTCGAAACGTGTACTTATTTGATAAGCAATTCGCTTGGGGCGATGCCGCGTGCCGTCTACGACAGGCTCAACGATTTCGCGGATACGTGGGCGACGCTCGGCGTAAGAGCATGGGGCGCTGGTTGGTGGAATTTGAAGGGTGAAGTGGGCGACAAGATTGGGCCGTTGATGGGCGCTGCGGCGGGCAGTGTTCTTGTTCACGAAAACGCCAGCATCGCCAACAGCATCCTGTTGAGTGCCCTCGATCTCAGCGATTCTCGCCGCGATAAAGTCATCGCCTGCGATCAGGATTTCCCGTCGGATGTGTATACGCTGCGAGCCATGCTGCCCGCGCATTTCGAGATGCACATCGTTCGCAGCCACGACGGAATCAGCATCGACACCGACGAACTGCTCGAAGCCATTGATGAGCGGACGCGCTTGGTGTCGTTGAGCCACGTCTTATTCCGCAGTGCCTATATTATGCCCGTCGCTGCTATCGTGGAAAAGGCGCACCGCGTCGGCGCACAGGTGCTGCTCAATGGCTATCACAGTGTCGGCGTTATTCCAGTAGACGTGACCGCGCTCAATGTCGATTTCTACATCGGCGGCACGTTGAAATGGTTGTGCGGCGGGCCGGGCGGCGTGTTCATGTACGTTCGCCCTGATCTGCTGCCCACGTTGCAACCGAAAATCACGGGCTGGTTCGCACACCAACAGCCGTTCGCTTTTGCAGAGGAGTTTGTTTTGCGAGAGGACGCTTATCGGTTGGCGAATGGGACGCCGGGAATCGCGTCGTTGTATGCCATTCAGCCGGGAGCGGAGATCATCGCGCAGGTAGGTGTGGACAACATCCGCCAGAAATCGCTGCGACAAACGGCGCTGGTGATCGACCTTGCGGATGCTGCTGGGTATGAGATCGTTTCGCCACGAGACGCGGCGCTGCGGGCGGGGACGGTCACGCTGCGCCCTGACCACGCTTACGAAGTGTCGCGGGAACTGCTGGCTCGCAACTACGTCATCGACTACCGCGAAGGCGCGGGCATCCGTGTTGCGCCGCACTTCTATAACAGCGACGATGAAGTACGCTCGGTGATGGAGGCTATCGCTTCGATCTTGCTTGATGGAAGCTGGAAGCAGCATTCGCAGGGCCGCGATTTTGTGACGTAGGAAGTGCTAAGTTAAGCCACTCGAACCTTTATGGCTCCGCTGTCGATTCAGCCGCCGCGCCCAATACGATGAAATACCCCGAACGTTCGCAGATTTCGCCATAAACGGGACTGTCGAGATACAGCCGCCAATCATAGCGGCCCGAGTGTGGCAGCACCGCCGCGTCCAACTCCATGCCGATCATTTGGCCACCGGGCATCTCTACGCTGCGATTGTCTCCACTGCGGTGATGTTCCGCGTAGAAAATCACGCTGCTGTCGGGCGCGTCGGAGATGACGATCAGTGCAATGGTACTGTCCGCAGCGAAAAGGTGTCCGTCCTCGAACCCGATTTCTGCGCTGAAACCCGCGCAAAGATCATCCGCTGTGCGCGTGGGGCTTGGCGGTGGCGTATCAGTTGGGGTGCGCGTCGGCGGTGGTGTAACGGGGGTATTGGTGTGCGCGGGAGTCCATATCGGCGGCAGCGTGGCGCGTTGAACAGGCGCTGCTATAGTCACATAGCGCGAGAATAGAGTTTCAGTTGGAAGCGTGGTCTGCGTAGTGTTCGGCGCAGAGGGGTTTCCGCAAGCCGCCAGCCACATAGTCCCGAACATTGTCAGCCACAACCAGCAGCGGCGAACCATGTTCGGCACGAAGGCTAGGGCTTGCGCTTAGGCGCGTTCGCCGAGGCGGCGCTCCGTGCCCGCCAGCAAACGCTGAATGTTCTGGCGGAAGCGGTACAAGATCATCGCGGTGACGATGAGGATGTAATACATATATTCGCCGGGGATTTGCTGCTGCGAAACGAGGACAAACATCCACGTCGTCGCAACGCCCACCATAAATAACACACCAAGCGATACGTAACGTGTGACAGCAATGACCGCGCCGCCGACCAACGATACGCCCAGAATGACCGGAATCGGAGCCATCATCAGCAGTGTGCCGAAAGCCGTGGCCGCGCCTTTGCCGCCGCGCAAGCTGCCCGTTATCATTGTGGCGAACAGCGACCAGTTATGGCCGATGATGACGACAATCGCGGCGATGGTCGTGGCGGCGGCGGTATTCTCGCTCAAAATCAAGCGCGAGATCAGAATGGCGATGATGCCCTTGAGCGTATCGAACACCAGAACGCCGATGCCCCAACCTGTACCAACAGCGCGGATGACGTTCGTGCCGCCCATGTTGCCGCTGCCAGTCTCGAAGATGTTGATATGTTTTATTCTGCCGACGATATAAGCTGTGGGAATGGAGCCGAGAAGATAGCTAACGACCACTACGAGAAGCACCCTAACGGTTTCATCGCTCATGCATATTTGCCTTTTTCATTGAACGACTGCCTAATGCCGCCGTCCGTAAACAGATGTTAAAGGTTCTTTTAACGATCAGTCTATATAGTCTAAATAAGAATAACCCGAAACTCCTATAAGAGTGGCGCGATTCTGCATTTGTCGGCAATGTTCAGTCCACAATGCCGATGTTAAAATAACCGCTATGCGTTTTAGACGATCATTAACTTTACTGTGTTTGAGCCTTATCATAACGGGCGCGGCGCTGGCGCAGGATGCCACCTCTGACCTGCTAGGGCGAGTGAATGGTTTGCGCGGTGGGCAAGGACTCTACCCGTACAATCTCAACGGCGCGCTATCCGCCGCCGCACAGCAGCAGGCGCAGTGGATTGCGGACACGGGCAGCGTCAGCCACACGCACCCTGATGGCTCTGGCCCGCGCACACGGGCGGTGGCCGCTGGCTATCCCACCACCGACGTGAGTGAGAATATTTATGGCGGCACAATGGCTAGCGCCGATACTGCGTGGATATTCTGGATTAACTCCGGCATTCACTATAACGCGCTGGTCAGTGGGCGCTACAGCGATGTTGGTGTGGGCGTGGCGACGACTTCATGGGGCACAGCCTTTGTGATGGTTTTCGGCAATCCCGGCGGCCCACCGCCCGCGCCGCCACCATCTGCGGGGGGCGGCAGCGCCAGCACGGGCGATACCAGCAGTGCCGCGCCCGCGCCTGAGCCGCCATCGTACATACTCGGTTTGGACGAACGTGGCAACATTATGCACGAGGTTCAACCCGGCGATACGCTCGGCGAGATTGCTCTCATTTATGGCTATACATGGGCCGAACTGCCGTACATGATGGAACTCAACGGCATCGGAGACGTGCGCGATCTGGAAGTCGGCTCGGTGTTTCTTGTGCCGCCGCACGATGGCACGTTTACGCCAACTCCCGGCGGCCCGGCGGAGAACGTTACTCCCGAAAGCGATAACGATGATCGTGAAGACGCTGGCATATTGCCAACTAACGGCGGCGACAGTGACGACGATGACGACAGCGAAAGCCGCGAACCCACGACGACGCCGCTCAGTGCGGTGACACCAACGTTTACTGAAACCCGCGCAACGTCACCCTCACAAACACCGACAGCGGCGGCGCTGCATATTGCAACATCGGCGGATATACCGGAGTTTCTCATAGCGACGGAAATTGCGCCTCAGGCGGCGCTTCCGGTCAGCCCGATTGCGATTGTGGGTCAAGATGGCGATGGGGCGGTGCTGCAAGCATTCCCCACCGACGATGCTTCGCTGCATCAGTCGGTCAGTTCTTCGGACGCAACCGAAGTCGCCATACTGTTGACACCCGCAGTTGTCAGCAATACCGCGCTGGCAGAAGGCGGAACGATCACGCGCAGCACTTCGACCTCGCCATGGTTGGTGGTGGCACTGGTGGTACAGGTGGGCATTTTGCTGGGCGCAGTGGTTGAATTTTTCCGGCGCAGACGACGTTAGGGGTACAGGGGTTCAGAGGTTAAACGGTGATGACAATTGGACGTTATGCGCGAGCATTTATCACGGCGCTGCGAATGACCATGCGCGGCGAGACATTCGTTCAGCCCTATCCAGCACTCACGGGCTGGATGGCGCGAACTGTCGTTCTGGTCGATGGGATTTTTACGACTGCGAAGGCGAACGGCTTGGATTTGGCGGCGCGTAAGGCGATGGTGCTGCCCATTGACCGCCGCGATGTAAGCATGGAGTCGATCTTAGGCACGGTTCGGCATCATGCGGCAGCGGAATATCCCTATCTCTTACGAAACGACCCCGGCCATGG
>JACMMD010000672.1 GCA_014379235.1 Anaerolineae bacterium | reverse complement strand
GGGAGCAATACGAAACCTGTTCTTCAAAGTACCTCGCCCTGAGGGAGACGGATTTAGGGTGAGGGTAATGCTTGTCATGCTGCTGTTATCGACTCTCGCCTGCTGGTCGAGCGATACGCTGTTCATCACGCTCACGGCCACGACGCCGCCGACAGCCATTCCGCCAACGCCATCGGTAGCAACCCTGTTCAGCATTGGTGACAGCGCCACAATTGCGGGGTCAGGTATCGGCGCGGTTTACCTGACCGAAGTTGCCGAACCCATCACACGCCGCAACCGTGTACCCAACGCCTCGTGTTATCCCGGCTCGACGGTGGATATTCTGGCCGCCGAAGAGGTGGATGGCATCATGTATTACAACGTCGAGTGCAACAACACTGGCGGTTGGCTGGCTGAGGCCGAACTCAACCCGCCGGGAGAATAACGGATATAAATCACTGTAGGGGCACGATGCATCGTGCCCCTACGCAGATGACGAGGTTTTGAGCAATGGCCGCAGTCGCCCGACGATCCAACACCGCCCGCAGCGCAGCAAGTTCAGCAGGTTTCCTGCTGTATATTTTGCGGCGCATCGGGGCAGCGATTCCGGTGCTGTTCCTGATCGCGCTGGTATCGTTCCTGATGATTCGCGCCATCCCCGGCGGGCCGTTCGTGGCGCTGGGCAACCGTGCGATGGCTCCCGAAGTCATCGCCGCGTTGGAACACTACTATGGCCTTGATCGCCCTTTGCTGCTCAATCTTCCGGGAAGCGATCCGAACTGGAAACTGCTGCACTACGTCGATGAAACCATCGAGCAGCGCGTCGAAAACCTAGTGCTGGTTGCGGATTTCCGAGCTACGCTGCAAACCGTCACAGGCGAAGAAACCGACTCTGCTTTCAGCGAGAATGCAGCCGCAGAACGAGAGCGCATCGCTTACTACGTCGAACAGGGTATCCGCCGCGAAGATATGCCCGCCGCGCTGGCCGTACTCACCGCCCTACGCGATGATGTCTCCGATAGCGACCCGGCACTAGCGGCGGACATCGACACGGCGATAGCCCGATATGTTGGCGTTGACCTGTCAGCGCTGCGCGTCTCGCCAGCTATCCGCACATCGACTCGCAGCGTCCTGTACTCCGACCTATTTCAGAGCCAGTTCGGGAATTACCTGTTTAATCTGCTGCGCTTCGACTTCGGGCCATCGCTCGGCACGACCAGTCGCGGACGCATGGTGCATGACATCATCGCGGAAAAGCTGCCAGTGTCTATCGGTCTCGGAGTGATGGCTATCGCTGTGGCGTTGGTGACGGGTATTCCGTTGGGCATGTTGGCGGCGGTGCATCACAACCAACGCATTGACCATACTGCCATGTTCTTCGCGGTGATCGGGCGCGCTGTACCAAACATCGTCTTAGGGCCGGTGTTGATTATCATCTTCGCCGTGAAGCTCAACCTGTTTCCGGTGGTGAATCCGTATGTCTGGTTGGATGGGCCGCAGCCCAACCCCGCCTTGTATCTCTCGACAGCGTTTCTGCCTGTGCTGACTCTGGCGCTGGGCATGAGCGCGGCCATTGCACGTCTGACGCGAGCCACACTGCTGCAAGTTCTGAATCAAGATTTCATCCGCACTGCCCGCTCGAAGGGGCTGCGCGAAAACGCGGTGCTGTATCGTCATGCGCTGCGAAACAGCCTGATTCCGGTGGTAACGATCTTGGGGCCGCTGCTGGCTGCGGTACTCACCGGGACGTTCGTGGTGGAGATCGTGTTCGCTATTCCCGGTTTGGGCGATACGTTTGTGACGAGCGTGACCACTCGTGACTATAATCTACTGGTCGGCGTAACCATTCTCTATTCGATGTTTTTGGTCGCGGCCAACATTCTCGTCGATGTGGTGTATGCGTGGCTCGACCCGCGCATCAAGTTCGATAGTTAAGCGGGGTACATGTTACATTTTCACCAAATTGGGATATTATCTATCCCTGAACTGATGTCATCGTCGTGCTTGGTGAAATCAAGTTGGGAGCCATAGCTAATGAAACTCAGACGTGACCAGAAAACCTTCCTGCTTATGCTTTCCGTACCAGTGGCCGTTGTTATTGCATCGCTGCTGTGGTCGATTTATCAGCAAGGCCCCGCTTGTGGCATCGAAGGACAACCACCCTGCCCACCGACGGCCACACCTGTTCCCACAGCCGCACCACAACTTGTGGTTGAAATCGCTTCGTCCAATACTAAAGAAGCATGGATGAACGCAGTTGCAGAACGCTTCAATGCCGCGGCCCATACCACGCCAGCGGGCGAGGTTATCGTTGTCAACGTCACGCATGGAACATCCGGCGGAATGCAGCAAGCTATTCTCGATGGGGAACTGCAACCGACGGTGTGGAGTCCCGGTGATTATAGTTGGGTCGAAGGCGCGAACGAAATTTGGCGTGACCGCACCGACGAACTGCTGGTTTCGGCAGACTGTCCGCAGACGATCTTTGCGCCAATCGGATTGGCGATGTGGCAGCCCATGGCCGAAGCGCTTGGCTGGCCAGACAACCCGATTAGCTGGAATGATTTGCTTGAGTTGATGTCCGCGCCTGACGGTTGGGCCAGCATCGGCCATCCTGAATGGGGCACATTCAAATTCGGGCACACTCACCCGGACTATTCCAACGTGGGCTTGCTGGCATTAACGTCGCTGGCGTATATCGCCGCTGATAGCAGCACTGATCTCACGGCGGACGACGTGTACAGTGATCCGGTGACGGAAGCGTTTCGCCAATTGGAGTTGAATACCTATCATTACGGTATCCAAAGCCGCGATTTGCTCGGACTGATGGTTTCACGCGGGCCGCAGTACCTACATGTCATCACCACCAGCGAGGCCGAAACCTTAAAGACGAATGCCGAACAAGCGGAAAATCTGCGCTTCCCGCTCGTGTTCGTCTTTCCGTCAGATGGCACGTTCTGGGGTGAACACCCTTATTGTGTGCTGGAAAGTGAGTGGGTCACTGACGCACAGGCCGCCGCCGCCACAACGTTCCTCGACTATATGTTAGCGTCCGAACAGCAGGCCCTTGCAATTGATAACTACCTGCGTCCCGTCGACGAAAGTGTGCCGCTGCACGCGCCGATTGCCCTTGAAAACGGCACTGACCCGCGTGTGACAACAGAAACCGTGCCCGGTCTCGCGCCGCCTTCTTCTGAAATCACCAACGCAGTGCGCGATGTCTTCCACCAGACCAAAAAGAAAGCGGCTGTCATTTTGGTGCTGGACACATCTGGCAGTATGGAAGGAGATCGGATGACCGCTGCTCT
>JACMMD010000671.1 GCA_014379235.1 Anaerolineae bacterium | reverse complement strand
TGCCGACGACGAAAGCTACCACGCGCTGTTCGGCGGCGATGTTATTCAAACGGCGGAAATCTTCGGCGTTAGACTTGCGCTTGAGGATGACAAGCTCACGCGCTATCAGCCCCGTTTCGTCGCTGACTGCCAAACCGATGCGCTTGAGTCCATGATCGATACTGAGCAAACGGCCCGGGCCCTCCGTCATAACTCTGGCGCGGCCTCGACCACGCGCACGTTGATTCGCAGCGCGAGAAGCGGCATGTGCGGCAGCCATTCGGGCAGCAGGGTGATTTGCGGTGTCGAATCTGCGGCAGTATCGAGTTCGGTAGTTAAGTAAGTCATTGCGTCGGAGGTTGATCGTCCGGCAAGACGCTGCTGAACCTGCCCCGAATTGATTTGCCCGATGACCTGTCCTTCGCCGTTCATCACAAAGCTGATGCGTCCCGCTTCGTCGACACCTAACACGCGGCAGCATTGATAGGTGATGCTGTCCAGTTGAATCAGACGTCCACGCGGCACTTGCGAGGATAACTGCACGAAGGCGATTTGTTCGCCAAGCTGCTGGTCGATGGCGTCGGCCTCGACAACGGCGCGCATGGTCAGGCTGAGGGTCGCGGCGACATCTCCCGGCTGCGCGCTGTAGGTCATCCAATCGCTGCGCTCATCCGCGATACGAATGGTCTCGACGATCAAGAACTGCGACTCGTTCAAGCGTGGGCGAATCTCGGTATAGGCTCGCGCTTGAAGTTGTTGGCGAACGGTTGCCAGCAGGCGCTCACGGTCATCTTCGCTGACGGCGGGCATCGAACGACTTTCGCCGCCTGTTGTCGCGTTAAGGTTACGAACGGTTACGGCATCGGCCAGCGGGCCGAGTACGGTATTGATCTGCCCGGCCTCAACATTGCCGACGATACCCGCTGATGTTTGCAGCGCTTCTATCGGCACTTCGATTTGTAAGCCGATGCCCGCCGGTAGGACGGATTCCTGCGTGGTGCGGAAGGTGATCGGCGTTCCGGCACTTGTGCCGACGGTTGTACCCGGCGGGATCGTGATTTCGCTGTCAGTCTGGTTGATGAACACTACCGAACCGGAAGCGGGGATGTCGGCAAGGTCTTGCGCGCCTGATGTTTCCACCGTACCTGTTTCTTCGATTTCGACGCGCAGCGCTGACGACGGAATAACGCCGCCGGCCACGTCAACTGCTGTCGCGGCGGGGTCTGCAACTAACTGAACCTCAGCTTGGACGCGCTCGTGGGCGGCCATTAGCGTGACGGTTGCGCTCGGCAGCGCGACGTAAGCTACCGTCGCCAGAACGCCAAGCAGCAGCATCAAGGCGAACACGCGAATGGCGGCAAGTCGCAGCAGCATGGCCCGCGACTCGGTGACGCGAACGCGGCTGGCGATGGGCATCAGTTCGGTGGCTTCGGGTGCATCTTCGGGGCGGTCATCGCGGTCTGTAAAGACGTTCGAGCGCCCGCGTTTCCAGCGTCCACGTTCGCTTGAGCCGATGGTCTCAAAGGTGCTGATGTTGAGTTCGTCGGCATGTTTAATCACCTGCGGGTCGTGCGTGACCAGCGCCAAACGAATGGCGCGGCGCATGGCCTCGCGCTGAATCAGCACAAGGTCGAGCTTGCGCGTCAGCACCGTGCCTTCTTCCGGCCAGATGAGCAGCACTTCTTTGCCGCGAATGAACGACAGACTGTCGCGTATGGACAGTACGTCGTCATCGGTTGCTAACTGCAAGAACTCCGGTTTTTTTGCCATATTCCCACAAAGAAATACGGGCGCAGCAGCGCTGCGCCCCTACGCATAGATTATTTATTGTTGTTGCTGGCGGCGGCGATTAAGTCGTAAGCGGTGGTCATCGCTTCGGGCAGCTTATCGGCATCTTTGCCGCCAGCTTGGGCCATCGTAGGACGTCCACCACCACCGCCGCCGACCACTGCCGCGATCTGCTTGACGAGATTGCCCGCGTGGAAGCCTTTCTTTGTCAGATCATCGGTGACAGCGACAACCACCTGCGGGCGGCCATCGACAACGCCGCTGAGTACCGCTACGCCGCTGTCCACCGCATTGCGGAACCAGTCAGACATTTCGCGCAGGGTATCCACCGGAACGCCGTCTAATTGAGCGATGAGCGTGGGCACACCGTTGATGTCCTGCATCCGGCTGATGAGTTCACCAAAGCTGTAGCGCGCCAGTTCTCGGCGCAGGCGTGTGATTTCCTTCTGGTTGGCATTGAGTTCTTCTTGCAGCGCTT
>JACMMD010000670.1 GCA_014379235.1 Anaerolineae bacterium | reverse complement strand
GGGATCATGACGTTCAGGGAGGCGAGGCCCGTGGCCATCTTGCTCTGCGGCAAGGCCGGCATCCATCTCGGTATTCCGGTATTGCGGCTGCGCGGCGACTATCTGGCGATTGTGACGCTCGGTTTTGGCGAGATCATCCGCCTTATCATCCTTTCGAATACCTTCAAGCCGCTGCTGGGCGGCGCGCAGGGTATCGCAGATATTCCAAGTCCGGTCATCGATCTAAGGTTTATCAACCCGGATTGGTATCTGGAAATCGGCAACGCGAACACTATTTACTACCTGATTCTGTTTGGCGTCATCGTTGTGGCGTTGATTACGATGCGGCTGGTGAACACACGACTTGGTCGGGCGTGGCGGGCGATGCGCGCCGACGAGGATGTGGCGCAGGCGATGGGTATCAACCTCATTCGCAGCAAACTGCTGGCGTTCGCCATTGGTGCGGCTTTTGCGGGCATGGGCGGCGCGATATTCGCCGGATGGCTCAAGGGCATTTTCCCGAACAGCTTCACGCTGCTGGTTTCGATCAATGTGCTGGCGATGATTATCATCGGCGGGCTTGGTTCGCTTCCCGGCGTGGTCATCGGGTCGCTGATGCTGATCGGACTGCCAGAAATTTTGCGCGAACTCCAAGATTATCGCCTGCTGGCGTTCGGGATTTTGCTGGTGGTAACGATGCTGCTGAAACCGGAAGGGATTGTGCCGCGTCAAGTCGGGCGGTTGGCTGAACTGGCGGTTGCCCGCCGAACACGCGAGAACGAAAATGTAAGCGTAAATGACGACATACCTCGTAAAGAACTGGTTTAAACATTATGAACGATATACTCCTCGATGTAAGACGTATTATGAAACGCTTCGGCGGTTTGACCGCTGTGCGTTGGGTTGAACTGCAAGTGCCACGCGGTAGTATCGTCAGCTTGATCGGTCCCAACGGCGCGGGCAAAACCACGTTTTTCAACTGCATCACGGGTTTTTATACGCCGGAAGAAGGCGATATTGTTTTTAACGGCCAGTCCGTGCGCGGGCTGCGCCCCGATAAAATCACGCAGCGTGGCATTGCGCGCACGTATCAGAACATTCGGCTGTTCGCGGGCATGAGTGTTCTCGAAAACATTATGGTCGGGATGCACCCACGCCTGCGCTCTAGCCCGGTACAGTCAGTTCTCGGTATGCCGAGAGCGCGCCACGAAGAAACGGCGGCGGTTGATCGGGCGATGGAACTGCTCGATTTTGTCGCGCTGTCGGGCATGGGCGATTATCTGGCGGAGAATTTGCCCTATGGCTTTCAACGGCGCTTAGAGATTGCGCGGGCGCTGGCATCTGAACCGACGCTGCTGCTATTGGACGAACCGACAGCGGGCATGAATCCGCAAGAGACCGACGAGATGATGGGCTTTATTCGCCAACTGCGCGATAAGTTCGGGCTGACGATCTTCTTGATCGAGCACGATATGAAGCTGGTCATGGGTGTTTCGGATCAGGTCGCGGTGCTGGACTACGGGCAAAAGATCGCAGACGGTACGCCTGTTGAAGTTCAGCGCGACCCGAAAGTGATCGAAGCCTATCTTGGCGCTGCGCCTCTCAGTGAGGACGCGCTAGAACATCCTGTCGGCGTGATTCCTTCGCATGACATCGATGTTGATGATGGTCTGGTGGACGAAGCAGGCGCAGCGCAATGAGCCTACTCGAAGTCTCCAATATCCATACTTACTACGGAAAAATTCACGCGCTTAAGGGTGTGTCGCTGACCGTTGAGGAAGGCGAGATCGTCACGCTGATCGGCGGCAACGGCGCGGGCAAAACGACGACGCTCAACACTATCTGCGGCATCACTCCGGCGGCAATGGGTATCGTCTCGCTTAACCGTGAGAACATCACCCACGTCCCCGCGCACGAAATCGTCATGCGCGGCGTGGTGCATTCGCCGGAAGGCCGCAAGATTTTTGCGCGTTTGACGGTGCGCGACAATCTGGAATTGGGCGCATTTACGCGCAAGGATACCAGCGGTATCAGCCGCGATATGGAGTATGTGTTTCAGCGTTTTCCGCGCTTGAAGGAACGTCAGACTCAGCTTGGCGGCACACTCTCCGGCGGCGAACAGCAAATGTTGGCGATTGGCCGCGCGCTGATGTCGCACCCGCGTATTTTGCTGCTGGATGAGCCGTCGATGGGGCTTGCGCCGCTGCTGGTACGTGATATTTTCGACGTGATTACCTACCTCAACAAAGAGTCCGGCACGACGATTTTGCTGGTGGAGCAGAACGCGCTCATGGCGCTGGCGGTAGCTAACCGCGCTTACGTGCTGCAATCGGGCTATATCACGCATGAAGGCAGCGCCGAAGCGCTTCAGCATGACGAAAGCATCATCGAGGCGTATCTAGGGGGATAACTAGAAGGGCGACCCAGC
>JACMMD010000669.1 GCA_014379235.1 Anaerolineae bacterium | reverse complement strand
CTAAAGGCTCACATCGAACAACAGCAAAGTATGGCGAATGAACAACTCGAATGGCGGGCTGCGCGCCCGTGATCTTGGTATTCCCTTCGACGGTGAAACGGGAATCTATAACGCGATAACTGATGTGGCCGGCGTAACTGTTGGCCACACCACACTGATTGAAGGCGATGGCCCGCTTAAAGTGGGCAAAGGGCCGATTAGAACAGGCGTTACTGTCATTCTGCCGCGAGGACCCCATTACGATCCGGTCTTTGCAGGCTGGTATGCGCTCAACGGCAACGGTGAGATGACTGGGACGACGTGGCTCGAGGAGTCCGGCTTTCTGGAAGGGGTGATCGCCCTCACCAACACCCATAGCGTCGGCGCGACATGGGACGCAGTAGCCGCGTGGCAGATCGAACGCGGCTTTTTCGACACAGCAGCCGGAGCATACTGGCTGCTGCCCGTCGTCGCTGAAACCTACGACGGTTCACTGAACGACATCAACGGCTTCCACGTCAAACGTGAGCATGTATTTGCCGCGTTAGATGGCGCGGTCAGCGGCCCCGTACATGAAGGCTGCGTCGGCGGCGGAACAGGAATGCGTTGTCACGAGTTCAAGGGCGGCATCGGTACATCGTCACGCAAGCTGACAGCGGCAGGAGAATCGTACAACGTCGGCGTGTTAGTGCAGGCTAATCATGGCCGCCGACGCGAACTGACGATTGCGGGCGTACCCGTCGGCAAAGAAATCGCGGATGTCATGCCCGTCTACAACCGTCAACCCGCCCCCGAACCCGGCGCTGGCTCGATCATCGTCATCGTCGCCACTGACGCACCCCTTCTGCCGCATCAGCTTAAACGCCTTGCGCGGCGAGTGCCATTGGGAATGGCGCGAGTTGGCGGCATCGGCAATCAAACGTCAGGCGATATATTTCTCGCCTTTTCTACCGCCAATGCAGGCATGGCTCACCATTCCGGCCCGGCTGAACTCCGAATGATCTCCAACGACGACATCGACCCGTTATTTGAGGCGGCAGTTCAAGCGACTGAAGAGGCGATTATCAATGCCCTCGTCGCGGCGACAACTATGGTCGGCATTAACGGCAACACGGTCTACGCTCTACCGCATGATCGCCTGCAAGACGCGCTGCGCCATTACAACCGCCTATAACAACTGTAGGGGCAGGTTTGTAGATCTGCCCTCTGAAATGCGCCCTTCGCCCTACGAATACACCTGTGAAGTCACAAACAAATCCGCGTCGGGCATGGTCACCAGCAGCCTATCGATCACCTTCGAGTCGGTAGGCTGCGATGCCCCTTCAAGCGCCAGCAGCAATGCGCCGATGACTGGCTCGAAACGGCTGAACAGCGGCTGAATATCCGGCGAAGTCTGCCGCACACGCGCAATAATCGCATCGGCCAAAATACGATTCTGATGGCGCAGAACGCCGCCCGTCAAAACTAGAGGGAACGGCGCGCCTTCGATGCCAACCCTCCGTGCAGCCACCAGCGCATAATCACCGAGCGACTGGCCATGTTCCTCGACGATGCGCCTAGCAACCGCGTCGCCGTTCTCCGCCTCGTCCAGCAGCAACCGCGATAATTGAGCAATATCGTTGTGTGTTGGATGCGTCACTTCTCGCGCTGTCATCAGATGCAGCAGTCCTTCAACGCTCGTCTGACCAAAGTGGGCCAGCACCCCTTTGGTCAGCGATGTGGGCGCTACGATGCCGAGTTCGGACTCGTAAATCGTATTGAGAGTCTGTCGCCCTAAATCACCCGCTCCCTGCGTCCGCTGCCAGAAGCTGGAGTGCCAGAAACGCCCGTCCGCCGACTTCGCGCCCACGGCCACCCCCGTTCCGCAGGCCACCACGATGCCCGTTCCATCCGGCGAACCAGCCCGCAGCGCCCCCATTGCGTCGTTGAATACCTGTATGTTCTGCCCGTAGTCGCGCTGCTGCATCGCTGCCTGCAAAAATGTGATGTCTTCGGGCCAATCTGCCCCTGCCAGACTAAAGCATGCGGCTGACAACGCGGACGCTTCAATTTCTACCCGTCCAAGCGCCGCCTCAACGGCTCGTGAGAGTTCGCCAACCGCCGCTTGAGGTGAAGCCGCGCCGTAAATATCGCCGCCGCCGCTTCGTCCCCAACTGATAATCGTCCCATCGAGGCGCGCCACCAGCGCAATCGTCTTGGTATTTCCGCCATCGACCCCTAACACGTACATAGGCCACTCCGCCGTCAAATCAGGATAACAAACGCTCCGGCAGATAATCGCGCAGTGCCGCCGACATCTCATCATAAAGCGCTTCAGCAGTCGCCAGCGATTGCACCAGCGGATTGCTGGCCAGAGCGCGAACGGCATCCTTGCGCGTACCACTCCACGCCGCTTCTGCTGCCAGCGCCTGATACTCGCCGAGCATCTTGACCAGCCCGACAACATGGCGAGGCAAATGCCCTTGAGCCAGCGGTGTGATCCCACCGCGATCAACATAGCCCTGCACTTCGACCACCAGATCATCGGGGAAATCCGGCAGCGCGCCGTGATTGGGAACATTCACCGGAAACACCTGTTTACGATCATTGAAAACCGCGTCCATAACATCAAACGCCAGTTCCAACTCGTGCAGCCCGCCGCGAGAACGATCTGCTTCCAACGTCGGATTGTCCGACGCGGCTTGTTCCTGATAGTGTCGCCAATAGTCCGGCACTCGCGCCATAATATCCTGTGACCGCGTCGTCGGTTTGGCGCGCATGTCGGCTAAAATCTCGTCGGTGGAATAATAGTATTGGAAGTAATCCGCCGGAATCGAGTCCATCATCACCGCCAGCCTCAGCAGCCGATACTTTGACTCTGGCACAGACGCATCACGTCGCAACCGTTCATAGTCCTCACGCAAGTACGGTATCAAGTCTTCGCCGCGATACTCATGCCGCACCGACCAACAGCCGTGATTCAAGCCGACCATCACCGCGTCAACCTGATCGGGATCAAGTCCAGCGACGCGTGCTAGATGCTGTGGGAAGATGATCGGCCCCTCGCACAACGACACAATCGAAATCGCACTGTGATGCGTGATCGCTTCCGAAACGATATTGACCGGATTAGTGTAGTTGAATAACTGCGCCTTCGGGCAAGCGCGCTCCATATCGGCAAGAATCCCCTGCATAGCATAAATCGAGCGCAGTGCCATGAAGAATCCGCCCGGCCCCTGTGTCTCCTGCCCGATGACCCCATGCTTGAGCGGGATACTCTCGTCAAGGTAACGCGCCTCGAACCCGCCGGGCCGAAAACTGGTGAGAACAGCATCGCAGTCTTGCAGTCCGGCGTGGCGATCTGTGGTCGCCGTAATCGTGAGGTCGAGGTTTCGAATACGCGCCATTTTCTGCCCGATGGTTTTGACCAGTTCCAGCCGCGTCGGGTCAAGATCAATCAGCACAATTTCGCTGCCCGCGAAATCTTGACCGCGCTCGATCAATGACGCCATCGTGCCGGGAGCGCGGGTACTACCGCCGCCGATGTAAGCGAGTTTAATCCGTGCCATAAATAAACCCTTCGCTGCATGAATAAATCGGTGTAGGGGCGACCCGGCATAGCACTCAGCCTCGAAAGCAAATGCT
>JACMMD010000668.1 GCA_014379235.1 Anaerolineae bacterium | reverse complement strand
GCGATGACCGTATTGCCGCCGCCGCCCATGCCGAAAACACCTTCGAATTTACCTTCGGCGTAAAACTGTGCTGCTAGAATAGCCGCGCCACGTGTCATGGTTTCAACGGCTGCGCCGCGATCTGCTTGCGCTCGGAGTTCACTAAGATTTCCGCCGCCTGCTTGCGCGACTTGTGCTGCGGGTATGTCCGGCTCAAAGGCAGGCTCACCTGCTGTGCCTGCATCCATCACTAGCGCTCTATGGCCACGCTGCACGATCAGGTCTCGCGCATAGGTGAACTCCGCGCCTTTAGTATCGAGCGTTCCGATGAGCAGTATTGTGGCCATTTTGCGTCCCTCTATAAGCCGAGCTTGCCGGGGCAGAGGATATTGTTGGGGTCGAGTGCGCGCTTAATGGACGACAGGGCTTGAAGGCCGGCTTCGCCATACTGCGCTTCCATGAAGGGTTCGAGCCGCAGCCCGACACCGTGATGATCGTTCATGACTGCGCCCGCCGCCATAGCCGCTTCAATGCCTGCACGGAAAATCTCGTCGTGCAGCGCTTTAGCTTCTTGCAGATTATCAGGGCCGGTAGGTACTTTCATACGGGCGTAGATCATCGACCCCCACTCGTACCAATGGGAGAAATGGGTATTCAACTGCAAGTTCCACTTGGGGTCAATAGACTCACGAACGGCGCGAGTAGTGGCGTGATAGACTTCCTCAATGTGCTGGAAGTCGGCTACAACATCGACAGTCCCCCAAATGCTTGGCAGTTCCGGCGCGTAAGGCGGATAGTAGAACACGTAGCGCTTCTCCCACCACGTTTCGCCAAGCTGCGCGGGCAGCACTTTGCCCTTATGGTCGTGGCAAAGGTCAAAAGCTATCTTGGCCTCTAAGTCTACGAGGTCGGGATATTCGCCGTCGAACATCAAAACCAGTGTTGGCTCGGAAAGCGGAATATCGACAGCGCGGGCAAGGCTGTGCGAGGCGGCGTGTTCGTCGTAAAGGCGCATCACGGGCGGACGCAGACCGGAGACCATGATGCGCCGCCCGGCCTCGATCCCTTCGGATAGGCTGGCAAATGAGTAAGCCCCAAAAACGCGCTTCTGCGGCAGGGCGCGCAGCTTGACAGTGGCGGCGGTGATGATGCCTAATGTGCCTTCAGCGCCGACTAAAAGCTGTGTCAGTTCTGGCCCGACGGCGTGACGTGGCACAGACGGTGTATGTACCAGTTCACCTGTCGGCGTGACGAACTCGATGTTGAGAACGTGATCTTCGATCTTGCCGTACTTGGTGGATAAGACCCCCGATCCACGCGCCGCAATCGAGCCGCCGATGGTGGCCCATTCCGTCGAGGCGGGGTAGTGCGTGAACGTCAGACCTATCGCGTTGAGTTCGGCTTCAAAGTCGCGGCAGTTTTTTCCGGCTTCGACCACACAGGTCAGTGATTTATGATCGATGCCGCGCACTCGGTTCAGCTTACGCAGGTCGAGGACAATGCCACCTTGATCGACATTGGCCGCGCCTTGTACTCCGCTTCCGCCGCCCCAAGGTGTCACCGGGACACCAAGCTCGTTAGCGAGTCGCAGGATAGCGCCGATCTGTTCGGGCGTGGTTGGCAGCACGGCGACATCGGGGCGGCTGATAGGTTGTCCGGCTGCTGCTGCGGCAATCGCGTACCAGTATTGATCGCTGGCATAGCGTGTGCGCGCTTCCGGCTGTGCGAGAACGTTTTGCGCGCCGACGATATTAGCGAGGGCATCAGTGAGGCGCTGCTGCAAAGCTACCATGCTTTGCCCTCTGTCCAGTCGCGGTTCTTGACCGTGACTTCGACCTTTTCGAGTTCTTCCACCGCGTCGATAAGATGCTGCGAGAAGCGGTCAAAGGCGATGTTGCCCTTTTCCGCTGTGCCACGTTCAGGGACGCCCATCACGCCGGAGTCGGTGAATTCCTCATGGTCGAAGGGGAAGGTGAAATACTGATAGCCCTGAAATTCGGCATCGGGCATCCCGTCTTTTTTCTCCCACGCCGGGCCAAGCCATTTCGGGGCATGAGCCTTATCGACCTTTGCGCGATCCATGCGGACGAGTTCAGGATTGTGAGCAAGGCACTGCGACGTTTCGAGTTCGCCAGCGTGCCAGCCGGGAGTTTCCTCAACCGGGCCTTCGAGTACGTCTTTCAACATGCCGATATAGCGCTCGGCATAGGGCTTGTAGTAGGCGATTAGCGCGCCTGTTTCGTTGCGTAGGCGGCGCAGCACGGGGTCGATGACTTTCACGTTCGAGCCGTGACCGTTGACGAAAATTAGCCGATTGAAGCCGTGATGAATCAAGCTGCGGCCAATGTCGTAGATCATGTTGAGATAGGTATCGGCGCGGACGGTGATGGTGCCTGCGCCGAAGCCGGGAGCGCGCATGTGCTGTGGCGAATAGCCGAGCCACAGCGTCGGCGTATACATGATGCCCGCCGCTTCGCCTGCACGGGTGGCCACTTCGGTGGAGGTGATGGTATCGCAGTAGAGCGGTAAGTGCGGGCCGTGCTGTTCAAGGCTGGCTTTGGGAATCAGGATGGTGTCGGAGTGTTTGAGGTATTCTTGAATATCGACGTAGCTTAAATCACCGAGACAGTACGAGGGAAACCCCAGTGACTGTGTTTTACGCGGCGTGTTGGGGCCGCGCAGCGCGCCGCTTTTCGAGCCATTGCTTGCGGTGGTCATAACGTTTAAATCTCCTGAAAATAGCATTTAGCTGTTAGCAATTGGCTATTCAGCCAAACGCGGATTTATCAATCACTTGTAGTAAAATTCTTCATATCACTATTCGCAATAATTCTTCGAGTACCGCGTCCGCAAAAGCGTTGTCGTTAATGTGCGCGTCTACCACGCGGTAACGGATGTTGGAGTGCAGCCCTTCGCGCAAGGCTTCGCGGCACAATCGATTGGTTTCCGGCTCCCAGAATGCGCCGCCTTCGATGTCCATGATCGAGCCGCCACGCAAAGGCACGACGACAGCCACCGGGCCACGCGCTTTGTTCAGCTTCTCAACGAGAAACAACGTAGCCGCAAGCTGTTCCTCTCTCGTCAAGCGGACGAGTGTAAATTCGGGGTTGTGATAGTAACTAGGGCGGTCACGGAATTTTTCGGGAA
Organism: Anaerolineae bacterium; assembly: GCA_014379235.1. Lineage (GTDB taxonomy): Bacteria > Chloroflexota > Anaerolineae > Aggregatilineales > Phototrophicaceae > JACMMD01. Next base: position 2,975 of record JACMMD010000668.1, on the reverse strand, counting down.
CTTCATGTTTCGCGCCGAAGACGATAAAGTCCAGACAGCCGGGAACGATCACCTGTGGCAAACCCGCTTGTCCGGCTGCATCCAATCGTGCCGCGCCGCCGATATGATAGCCGCCAGCGATTTCGCCTGCGACTTCGCTCAAGGTGTAATCCAGCACGGCATCGAAAAAATCCTGCGTGATGAGTTCTTCCATCGCGGGGCCACCGACACCGTTCGCATGGAAGATCACAAAGTCGAAGCCTTTCGCTTCGAGCTTAGGCTTGATGTGCATCAGAGGGCGGGTCGTGTTGCCGAGCATGGTCGCGGCCAACGATTTGCGTAAGCGGTTTTTCGTTTCCGTTGGTTGTGGATCGGCAGGCTGTGGAGCGCGGAACTCGTAGGCTTTGGCCATGCCCGCGATGGCCGCCGCCGCATTGTCGAATACGCTGCAACTGACCTCGTTGAGGCCGAGAATGTCGACCACAGAGTGCATCACCAGCACGTCTTTCGTGCCGACGAAGGGGCCAAAGCGCCGCTGTCCTGAGGCGACAGGCGAGACGATCAGCTTGGGAAAGCCGACGGGCAGGACTTTCATAGTCTCTGCTGCCAAGACAGCGCCTTCAGCGCCGCCGAGCGAAGCGACTCCGTGAATCCTACCCGCCGACAACAATTCGAGCGTGATGCTGCGAACGCCCTTCAACATCTCCTCGACAGCCTTTCCGCGTGTGCCTGCGTTCCGCAGCGCGTCGATGTTCGAGCCAGCAGCCAACGCAACCTCGCGGCGGTTGAAGTCCGCTTCAAGGCCAACCGCTTCGCCTAAGATGCCGGAGTCCAACACCAGCGTATCGCAGCCAAGCGCGCAAACGCGGTCTCTCAGGTAAGCCGTTTCCGGCCCTTTGGTATCGAGTGTGCCGATGAGAAGGACAGTCGCCATGCTATCGTGCCCCGTTTAGATGCTGTGTTATGCGCCGTTGGCTTTCAGATGCTTGATGGTATCTTCCACGTATTTCGAGTAACGCGCTTCACTCATCAGGTCACTGCCATGATCGCGGATGAACTTGAGTTCCGCGTCTGACGCTTCCGTTCCTGCGGCTTCGTCCTTGATGTTGAGCGGAGAACGGTCAAGCGGCACGACGAATTCGCTGGTCAGATATGTATCGTAGCCGGCCTGTCCAAGTGTGGAGATGATCTTCTTCCAGTCGAAACAGCCGCTGCCGGGTGGGAAGCGGTTGTTATCCGCGACGTGGAAATCGACCAACATGCTGCCCGTATCGAGAATAGCTTGGTAGGGATCAGCTTCTTCGATGAAGATATGGAAAGCGTCGAGGCAAACGCCGACGCCTTCGCCAACGTCTTGCGCCAAGCGAATCGCTTGATCGTGACGATTGAGGAAGTTCGTTTCGAAGCGGTTGAGCGGTTCGAGACCGATGCGGACGCCCTTCTTATTGGCGTGGTCGGCGGCCTTCTTGATGCCTTCGACAGCCCAAGCCCATTCAGTTTCGGGATCGGACATGGCAATGATCTTGCCGACTTCGCTCGGTACCAGCGTGAGGATTTTGCCATCCAGCGCGGCCACGAGGTCGATGCACTCAATGACATATTGCAGCGACATCTCGCGGAAATAGGGATCGGCATGAATGAGGTCACGTCCGGCGACCATGATCGTCACCGAACCCCAACATTCGATCTTATACTTATCGAGCAGTCCGCGTACTTCTTTGACATCATATTTGCGCGGCTCACCCATTATCTCGATGCCGTCGTAGCCCAAACGGTTCAGGCGAGCGAGTGTGACTTCGAGCGGTTCAGGGCGCATCCAGTTGTGCATACAGATTTTCATAATTTGTCCTCTTTCAAATATTCAGTAACGGCGTACACCGCCGCCATGAGACGAAGCAAAAAAGAGTATGCTTTGATCTGTGAGGCGAATTTGTGCTGCGATCCCCCTTTGTGTACGGTGTCTGTTTCGAGAGCGTTCAGGATGGGAATTGAGGCATCCCACCGAGAGCGGTAGTGATATTGTCCGCGCAGGCTAACACCTGTGTGGCTAACTGATCTTTCGCGCTATCAACGCGCTGCGTGGGGCCAGCGATAGCGATGGCGGCGACGACGCGGCCTTCGTGATTGCGAATTGGTGCGGCGAGGCACATCGCACCGAGCGTGAATTCTTCACGGTCAGCAGCCATGCCGCGTTCTCGAACTTCTATCATCTCCCGCTTGATGCGTTCAGCATCCGTGACGGAATGCAGACTGGCCTGTGTGAAAGCACCTGCTTGCGAAAGGCGATCAATTTCTTCATCGGGCAATTCTGCCAGCAGGATTTTACCGATGGCAGTGCAGTTGAGCGGGCGAGTCGCGCCGACAGGGACATCGAGGCGAATTTCGGCATTACTGAGCGCTTTGTCGATGTACATCACGATGTCACCGTGACGAATGCCGAGCAAGGCGGTTTCGCCGCTGTTATCCGCGAGGGCTTGCATAAAAGGGTGCGCGACGCGGAAGAGTTCCAATTTGGCCAGTCCAGCAAGTCCGACTTGTAAAGCGGCGGGGCCGAGATGGTAATGCTGTGTGATGGGGTCTTGCTGCGCGAATCCTTGCGCGACTAACGCTTGCATACTTTTTTGGACGACAGCGGGATTGTAACTGAGGGAACGTGCAACTTCACGCACACCGATGCCGTTAGGCGAGATGGCCATTTCTTTAAGCAGAATAAGTGCGCGTTGGACTGCAACAATACTCATAAGTTATAGGTGATAATTTGGAAACACTGTTTCTATATTTTGATAATGAGGTTAGCGCGTTTCAACGATTTGTCAAGTTATTTGCGGCGACTGTTGACGCTCAATAAGCGTAACAACTTATGCCGATCTTAAAAGAACTGTGTAAAATCAGCGCGTAATTCGCAAATAGATTGGCATTTGCCCGGAAAGATGCAGCACATGAAAATCACAGTGGTCGGCGGCGGTTCGTCGTATACCCCTGAACTTGTCAACGGG
>JACMMD010000667.1 GCA_014379235.1 Anaerolineae bacterium | reverse complement strand
GATACGCTGGCGACGGCGATCCCACGTTTGATCTGGCAGGAACAGTGGTGGCAAACGGCGAACCTGCGCGAAGAAATCCTCGCGGTGCAATCGCTGGTCAACGTACCGACGGCACGGCTTGAGCGTCTTTTCGCGGAACACGTTGACATCTGTTCCTATCGCCTCGATGCGTGGCAGCAAGCGCTGGTACGTTATCAGCTTGCCGCTGTGCGAAGCTGGCACTACAATCCGCAAAATCAAACATCCGGCGGTGTTTATCTGGGCATGTATGGCTGGCTCGAAAACGTGCGTTCAGAAAACAAAGTCCTCACGCCTGTCGAACTGTCGGACGATTTGCGCGAAGTGTTCGATCCGCCGCTCGACGATGGAAGCCAGCAGCAGCCTATCATGCGCGACAATCAAAATGGCGGTTACATCCACGCGCCATCGCTCAACCATGCGGTGACGGCGGCGGTGCTGCGTAACGGTTACACGTCAGCCAACTCGGATGACAAGCAAAAACCGCTGGCCGTGAATCTCTCGTCGGAGCGTGTGCGTCTGGCGCTGTCGTTTATCGAAGGCATTCGCGGCGGGCAGAGCTTAAGCGCACTGTTGGGCTATCAACTGGAACGCGGCTTGCATGATCGCGGCGGTTTCGTCGAGGTGGACGAGTTTATCTACAAGCTGCGTAAAGCATTCCCCTTGCAAGCCAACAAGCTCAAGCTGCCGATTGACCCCACAACGGGCGCGGCTGACCCCGATGTCGCGCCGATTGAAGCGCAGGAAGCGCGCAACGTGGTTGATGGTCTGGCGCTGGTCAACCACGTCAACGGGCAAACAGGCGCAAACAAGCTCTACCCGTTCGGCAAAGACCTGTTACGCGGCACTGCGCTGCAAGAGCAAGCCATCAATCAGGAAGTGAACCGCCTGCTCGATATTCACGATGCGCTGGCGGATTTGGCGCTGGCCGAAGGTGTGCATCAGGTCGTGCAGGGTAATTATGATCGCGCTGCCGCGACAACGGATGCTTATGGTCGCGGCAACTTCCCGCCGATTCCCGATGTCATCCAAACGCCGCGCACAGGCATTACGCTGGTGCATCGTGTCGCCGTTCATCTAGAGGCAGGCGTAAGCTGGAACGCATCGCCGCTGGGGACGATTGCGGTCACGCCGCGCAGTGCAGGCGAACCCGCGATCAATCAATGGCTGGCGTCGCTGCTGCCCGCGCAGCCCGCGAACGTGGTGTGCAAAGTCATCATCACCGACCTGACGACTAATGCCGAGACTCCGCTGCAAGTGTCGTGGGAAGACTTGCAGTTGCAGCCGCTTGATCTGCTGTATCTTGTTCAGCCCGAAAACCAGCAGGCGATGGCCGAACTGGATGACCGCATTTTACGCTACATGATCGCGCAAGAAGCGCCGCGCCCCGATGCGAAAATCGAGATCAAATATACGGAGCGCGTCACGGGTAAATTCACGTTTTTCGAGCTTGTACCGCTCATACGGAGTTTGCGCGCTATCGTGCTGTCATCGCGCCCGCTGCAAGCCACCGATGTCAGCCTCACGGACGAAGCCAAACAAGCGCACGATGAACAGGTCTTTGGCGATAAAACGCGCATCGATCAAGTCCGAACGGGGCTTGATCTACTGCATGATGCTCTCACGAATGCCGCCGCCGATCTCAAAACGCAGCTTGATAACCTGCACGCACTCAAAGATGAACAACTCGTGCTGGAAGCTGAAAGGCCAAGCGCAGCCCCCGCACGGGTCATCGAGATTGATACGCGGCTGGCCGCGATCAGCATTGAGCGCGGCGCATGGTTCGTGAATATCGACCTATGGATGACGAACACGATTGAACTGCTCGTCCGTGCCAGCAGCTTTGCTATTCCGCAAACGGGTTGGGGCTTCATCTATGCGTGGAAAGCGGCAGCATTTCGCGGACTGCTGAAACAGATTGATGAAATGGTCAAGCGTTGGGATGACCGCCTGACCGAGTTCGATGGACTGATGGCCGAGTACGCCGCGCTACCAATCGTCGCGCCCGACGAAGATCGTTTCCGCCTATTGCAGCGCGCCGAAGCGCTGCTTTCAACACAGGTGACTGAGCCGCGCCCGCCGACTCCCGCCGATTTACAGGTTGTCGTCGTGGGCAGACGACTGACTTTTGACAATCGGCGCGCACAGTTCGAGGCGTTATTGACCACCGCCACAACCTCGCTCGATGGGCTGCTGTCTGACATTAAGACGCTGCTGCCCGTCGATGCTTTCGACAAGACGCCGTTTGACGTTGCCGCAGCCGAGCAGCAAATCGTCACCTTCGTTGGCGATATGCAGCGTGTACTGCAAGGGACGGCAGGTGACGCCGATAAACGGCTTAAAGAGGCCGACATCCACCTCACGGCTTAT
>JACMMD010000666.1 GCA_014379235.1 Anaerolineae bacterium | reverse complement strand
TCAGCAGGGTTCGCTTCAAAATTCTGCCGTTGTTCCAACGCGAATTGTGTATATCCATCCCACCAAAGTATCTCGGAGACCTCCGAGTAGTTCCGGCGGACACCCGGCAAGTAGCTCGGACGGCGTAAGCCCGACGAGAATCCCCCACCTTTAGGTGTGGGGAGTGTCACGTGAATTCCATATCGCTCAATCAATTCTTGATGATCTATACGTGGTTCCCATTAGCGGTGCTGCTGCTGCTTTTGCTGCTGATCGCCCGCTTTTATGAGAAATTTTCTGGCCGGCGGACGTACTTCCGCTGGTATATTGTGCCGGTGGTGCTTTTCGGAGCAGCGATGGCGCGTTATGCCAGCACCGGAGAGCTTGCCGGAGACCGATTAGGTGACGTATTATCCGCGCTGGCAGGCGGTGTTCTGCTGGTGTTATCCGTTTCCCTGTACCGCTTGATGGCGGCGGGGCGGCAGCCGTGAGGATAAGGCGATTCTAGGATTAGACCTGCTCGGCACAGTGGGACTTGCCGCGATGAGCGTGACACTGGTGGTGATGGGCCTGTTGAGCAAACGGCTTGGCAGCTCGACCCAGACTCCGCCATACTATGTTGGCTTTTATATATCCGCGCTGATGGTAATTGGCGGAGTCGTGGTAAGATTGCTGGACTTTATTTCGGTCCAAGGTAATGCGCTGGCCCTACGGGAAGCGCACCCGGATACTGTGCTGCGGGTGCTGCTGTATAACGGTTTGCCCGCGCTCGGTGTCACCATTGGGGTCATTGTCGCATGGCGCTACTGGAGCTGGCTGTTGGCGGAGCGTAACTGATCTCGTCCGTTCGAGATAAAAGCGAATACTCAAGAACTTCCTATTTTCTCGGTTGCACACAGGGTTTGCGCTGCATGGTTAAAAGCCGGGGGCTGGCAGACGATCAGCTATCTAAAACAATACAGGCCATGCCAAAGATCGACCTGCACCGCCATTTAGAAGGCTCGGTGAGGATCGACACGCTGGTGAATGTCGCTAAGGAATACGGTATCCCACTGGCGGATTACAGCGTCGAGGGCTTGCGCCCCTTCGTCCAGTTGATGCCCGACGAAACGCGCAACTGGCAGCACTTCCTCAGTAAGTTTCACGTCTTACGCCGCTTTTATCAATCGCCTGATATTATTCGACAATTCACCCGCGAAGTCGTTGCTGACGCTGCGGCGGACAATGTGAAGTATTTGGAACTGCGTTTTACCCCGCAAGCGTTATGCAACGAAACAGGCTGTTCGCTGTTCGATGCGGTGGATTGGGTGTGCCAGAGTTCCGCTGAGGCTGCCGTCCGCTACGATATTCAGGTTGGCTTGATCTTGTCGATGAACCGCCACGAGAAAGTCGAAATTGGCGAACAAGTCGTCGAGGCGGCCTTATCTCACCGCGATAGAGGTGTGGTCGGGCTTGACCTCGCTGGGCAAGAGCCGGGACATTCGGCGTTGCCGTTCGTCCCGTTGTTCCAGCAGGCGAAGGCGGCGGGTTTGAGCATTACTATTCATGCGGGCGAATGGGGCGGGGCGGAGAACGTACGCGAAGCTATCGACAGCTTAGGCGCAGACCGCATTGGTCATGGAGTACGGGCGATGGAAGACCCTGATTTGCTCATCGAACTGGCCGAGCGCCAGATCGTGATGGAATTGTGCCCGACTAGCAATGTAGACAGCGGCGTGGTCGCCAACCACAGCGTTCATCCTCTGCCGCAGATGTTCCGTCAAAAACTGCGAACGACGATTAACACCGACGATCCGCTCATCAGCAATATCACTCTCAGCGATGAGTTCGCGCTGGCTGTGCGCCATATGGATTTCACGCTGGACGATCTTAAACAGCAAACGTTGGTGGCGGCTAACGCGGCCTTTTTGCCGGATGCCGAACGCGCCGCATTGGTCGCTCGCTTCGAGAATTGGCTTACTGCTTTCTAGAACTCCCATGATACAACTTGGCTTGATACGTATTCATCTGCTCAACGATGGCTGCTACTACAATGACGCAGGCGGGCCGTTCGGACTTGTGCCGCGCACGCTGTGGAAAAATGTGTTCATGCCGCCCGACGAAAACAACCTGCTGCCGATGCGCTTGCATTCGCTGTTGGTTCAAGTGGGCGACATGAATATCGTTGTCGATACGGGCTACGGAACGAAGCTCACCGAGAAGCAGCAGACGAACATTCGGTTGGAACCCTACAACGACGGTTTATTGGCTGGTTTGGCGCGGCTTGGCGTTGCGCCGAGTGCTGTTCATATGGTCATCGACACCCATTTACACGGCGATCATGCTGGCGGCAATACACTATATGATGCCGATGGCCAGCTTGTGCCGACATTCCCCAATGCGGAATATGTGGTGCAGCGCCGTGAATATGAGGATGCCATGCACCCTAACGAGCGCACACGTGCCACGTATCTGCCGATCAATTACCAACTACTGTACGAAAACGGTCAACTGCGCTTGCTCGATGGCGATACTGAACTCGCGGCGGGAATAAGCGGTCACGTCACGCGAGGACATACGCCGGGACATATGAGCGTTCGGTTGGAGAGTGATGGTCAACATGCCGCGTTCTTGTGCGACATGGCCAGCTACGCGATTCACTTCGAGCGCTTGGCGTGGATGACTGCCTATGATGTCGAGCCGCTAGAGACGCTCGAAACCAAGCGACGCTGGCAGCAGTGGGCGCTGCAAACCAACGCGCTGTTGATCTTCCCGCATGATCCTCTGCGCCCGATGGGGCGGCTAACGCAGGACGAAAAAGGCAATCCACGCATTGCTGCCGTTGACGAGCCGTATGCTTAGGAAGGTTCGAGGGACGAGGCGCGAGGTTCGAGATGAAACAAAAACCGGAGAATTCATTCTCCGGCTAGAATGCTATGACTTTGATGCGGGCGACACATGTGTCGCCCCTACATTTGTTCCGTACTGCTTTTCCTCAGAACTCAGCACTTGGTACTCAGCACTGAGTTAGTGCCTCTCCTGCCATTCCTGAATGGTCGCCGCAAGAAACTCGCGCACGATAGGGTCTTCGACTTCGCCCACCGCTTCGTAGTACATCGTATCGACCTGAATGCGGACGCCATCGTTCGCCGGGTGAACGTGGATGTTGCGCCCTTTCCATTCCGGCGTGTTGACGATCTTGTGCTGAAGATAGGCTTCAATCGCGGCAGCGATGTTGATCTCTGGCACGGGCTGAAATTCTTGTTTCTTCGGCCCACGCACGCCGCCTAAGAGTCCTCTTTTGGCCTCAATTGGTGAGGCATCGGGCAGCTTAAACGAAGGCAAATCGCCGGGAAGCGAACCGGGCGGCAGCGGGTTCGAGGTGTGTGCAGGTGGATTGTAGGTAGCTGCGGCAGGCGACATGCCTGTCAGCGAGTGCAGATCAGGCATAGGCGCATCGCCGCTCTCGAAGTCCGGCGGTGCATCGCTAGAGGTGGCGGGTTCTTCTTGCGATACGCTGCTGGCTGGCGCCTCGCCGAACGCGATGTCTTTGGCAACCAGCGCGGATTTGCTCGATAGGTCGCGCAGCGTGTTCGTATAGCGGCGCTGAAGTTCAGGATCATCGCTGGCGATGCGCTTGAGGTCGCGGTAAGCCTTGCCGTTCATCTCTACGATCAAATCGCCCGTAGTGATGTCCCGCATAATGACCAACACTTCGGCGGCTTCAACCGTGCCGCCATCTTGCAGCCGCACCGAAAATGTGCTTTTACGTGCAGGCACAGCGTTGGTGTCGATGCCCAGCAGGCTATCGAGATCGGGCAGGTCGCCAGTTCCCGGACGTGATGTGACGGTGCTCATCACGCCCGACTCGGTTTGTGTCTCAGGTGAGGCATTTTTCGGGCGACGACTGCGGTTCATGAATACATAGGTCAACAGCACGAACAGCGTCCCAAATCCCGCCAACAGCAGGAGTATTGGGCCGATAGGTATCTGGTTCAAAAATTCAGTGAATCCGCTTTCCATATGACGTG
>JACMMD010000665.1 GCA_014379235.1 Anaerolineae bacterium | reverse complement strand
TCAATCGCGCCTTCAAGCCCGTTGATCGTCATGCTGTCATCACGCACGGCGTTGAGAAAGGCCGAACTGGCGAAGTCGAGCCGCACATTGTTGACGATGACGCTGCCGCGAGTGCCCGCCGGAGTGCTAACCATCATGCCGTTTGGCGCTTCGGCGCAGGTTTCGGCGCTGCCGTTTTCAAGCGTGAAGGCTTGCAGTTGCGGTCTGCTGATCGCTGCACTGTCGTCAACAATACTCAAAGTATCGGCACTGCAAGTTAGTTCAATCTCTTCGGCAGGAATCCAGCCTACGTTATAAGCGTCATAATCCTCCACATACAGCCATTCACCATCAGCAGAACGCCCAATGACCGTATAGACATCGCTGCTGAGGGAATGGGTGATGCTGCTAAAAGTCGGCTGATCCCTGAGCGAAGGGAACTGCTCTAGAAATTCTGCGGGGCAAGTGCGGTTTGCCGCGCCCATTTCGCCCGCGTTGTTGAGTTCGGTATCACCAAAAAGCACCAGCGTCATGCTGGTTTCTTCGGGGAAGGCTGTCAGCAAGCGCAAAACGGCGATGCCCCAATTGCCGGATGCGTCCTCGAACGGCTCGGTGATGAGGCTTTGCAGTTCGGGCAGCGAGACGAGATCGCCACTGTCGGAAAACGCGGCGGGGGTAATGCCTTCTTGAAAAGCGACGGACACCTGCGTGTTGCCGTAACAGGCTTCGTTGCGTCCGGTTTCGCTGCAACCCGCGCCCACGACTTGCAGCGCTTCAGCGACGAGCGGAGAACAAACTTCCTGTGCCGCCGCGACTCCAGCGTTCAAGAACATGAGCAGCAGCACTATACTGAGAAGGAGACCTATCTGCGATGTCGTTGGCCGCATGATGTTCCTCGCGCTGGCGTTATCAATTGTGGGATGTTCTAATCTACAGCGTAATCTTACTATGCCATCTTAAAAGCCTGCAACAACAATCATGGCTGTAACTCTGATAGGAGAGCATTTAGGCGGCTGTACACTGCTGGCCGAACTGGGCAGCGGCGGCATGGCGACGGTTTACCGCGCTGTGCGCGAGAGCGATGGCGCGGCCCTTGCCATCAAAATCATCTCGCCAAAACTGACTGTTTCGCAGCAGTTCATCACGCGCTTCGAGCGCGAGGCCCGCGTGATGCAGGCCTTCGAGCATCCGTACATTTTGCCCGTGTACGAGTTCGGGCAGCAGGACGGGCTGATTTACCTGATGATGGCGCTGATCGAAGGCGGCGACCTGCGCGATTATCTCAACCAGCAGCGCCCCACGCTGGCGCAGATCGTCACCTTGCTGGAACAGGTGGGCAGCGCGCTGGATTACGCGCACGATCAGGGCGTGGTTCACCGCGACCTCAAGCCCGCGAATATCCTCATGAATGGCGATCAGCCGTTCTTGAGCGATTTCGGCATCGCCAAAATGAAAGAGGAAAGCACCGGATTGACCGAAAGCGGGACGCTGCTCGGCACTCCGGCGTACATGGCCCCGGAACAGTGGCGCTCCGAGCCTGTCAACGCGCTGACCGATATTTACGCGCTCGGCGTGATGAGCTTCGAGGTGCTGGCGGGTCAGCTCCCGTTCAACGCTGATAACCCGTTCAGCTTGATGTACCGCCATTTGGATGAGCCGCCGCCGCTGCTGTACCATTTACGCCCCGATTTGCCCGTGACGCTGGATCGCGTCATCCGGCGGGCGATGGCCAAAATCCCCGAACAGCGCTACCACCGCGCCAGCGATGCCATATCCGCGCTGCGGGAAGCGGCGGGCGCGGCGGTCTCTGAAAGTCGGGCAAGCGCCGCGCTCGGACTGCTGGACGCGAACACGGATACGGCTGTCGGCTTGGATGACGCAGCCGTTGGTCTCGATACCGCCGCTCCGCATACCACACCCGCGCTGCTGACACCTTACGATGTGGTAGATGTCGGGGCGCGGGTGCTGCTGGAACGTGCCGATGAAGCGCGGCGTGAACTGACGGGCACGGTTGCGGTGCTGGCACAGGCGGCCACCAGCTACATTCAAAACCTGCGCGAACGGGCGAAACAGCGCGGTCATTCGCTGCCCTATCGAGCGCTGGAATCTTATGACCTCAGCGACCATCACCTATTCTACGGGCGTGAGGCGGCTGTCGATGGCATGTTGGCGCGGCTGCCGGGTGCGAAATTGGCGGTGCTTCATGCCGAAAGCGGCGCGGGCAAAACCTCGCTCATCCGCGCCGGGTTGATGCCGCGCCTGCTGGCGGGCGGGTATCTGCCTCTGTACGTAGCGGTGCGTCGTCGGCTGCCTCACGAGGACATCAAGCATATCCTGTGGCCCGATCCGGCATTGATACCGGAGATGGCCAGCACATCGCTGCGCGATTACCTCAAAATGCTGACGCAAATCGTGGGCAGCAACCGCGAAATCTTCATTTTCGTCGATCAGTTTGAGACGTTTTTCAGCGATGTTTTTGACGAGGCCGAACGCGCCGCCTGCATCCTCGAAATCGCGGAATGTCTCGACGATCCGCTTTTACCTGTGCGGCTGACGCTGGCGCTGCGAACAGAGTCGTTCGGTTTGTTGGCGCGGTTTCAGCCGCAAATTCCGCAACCGTTCGCTAACGAGTTTCTCCTGCGTCCGCTCACGATTGAGGAAGCCCACCGCGCTTTGATCGTGCCTGCTCAAGATAAAGGTTTCGCCTATGATGAAAGCGTAGTCGATGCGCTGCTGCAAGACCTCGGCGGAGAAGGTGGCGAAATCGCCCCGCCGCAGCTTCAACTGGTGGGCGGGGCGCTGATTGAAGCGCTGCCGCCGGAACGCAAGCAGATCGAACTCGATGATTACCAACAAGCGGGACGCGCCGAGGGCATTTTGCGCGGTTATCTCGAACGGCTGCTTGACCGTCTGCCTCTCGGTGATCGCCAGCTTGCGCGGCGTGTGATTGAAAGCCTCGTGCGCGCCGACCAGAGCCGCGACGTGCGCTCGTTCGACAGCGTGCAGCAGGAAATCCAAGCCGCGCCCGAACATCTGGAACGGGTTATGACCGCGCTGCGCGAGAACCGCGTTTTGCGGCTGTACGAGGTCGATGGCGAAATCGTCT
>JACMMD010000664.1 GCA_014379235.1 Anaerolineae bacterium | reverse complement strand
CGGTTCAGGTGTTTCGTCAAACTTTATGGATGGCTTATTGATGAGTTTAGGTAGTTTTTCTTTCAAGGCAGTTGTCATCACACGTTCATAGAAGCGGCCTACTGAGTCACTGGTCATTATCCAGGCATCACCTTGATGATCTACTTTTTCTTCCATCAATCCAAAATTGCCTGTGTAGTCCCACATCGTCCAACCGATGTTATAGCGTTCGAGCGCTTGCCGTGCGTCACTGATCCAGTGAGCGCGGTCTTGCGGCGACGCGAAATCACGGAATGCGCCGAACTCGTTGGAGATGACATTGACGCCGTTGCGTTCGCGCCAAATAGCCACTTCGTTGATGCGTGAGTCGATGACGCTGGCATCCCAACCTTCTTGCTCGTACTGCTGTGCGGCTTGCTGACCATCGCTATCGAGCGAGGGCAGAATCGCGCCGATGTTTTCTTGCGTAGGCGGATAGGGGATGTCAAATAGGTGCGTCCAGATCGGGTCGCCCCATGTCGCGCCCTGATGCGTAAAAGTGTGCGGCTCGTAAAAATGGAAGTTATACAGCACGTTCGGGTCAGCCACCGGAGTGAGTTCCATAAGGCTGTCCATGCTGCTCCAATCGTGGCCGGTGGCGATAAGCGTGTGTTCGGGCGCGCCTTCGCGCATGGCGTTCAGCAGGCGTTCTTGCACGATGGACCAGCGCTGCGCCGGATTAGCCACCCACTGAACGAAAGCGGGTTCGTTCAGCACTTCGAGGAATACCATTTCAGGATCGCGGCTGCTGAGATGCGCGGCCAGTGTTCGCCAGTACGCCGCGAAGCGCACCACAAAGGCATCGTCTAGTGCCAAGCGTTCGTTCAAGTCGGGCAGCGAGTGCATATCGACAATGACGGCCAGATCGTTGGCCAGAATCATATCGATGGCGCGGTCAACGTAAGCGATATTTTCGGCGTTGAGCGTCGTCGGGTCGTTTTCGTTGAACAAGAGCGCGGGGTCGATGGGCAGGCGAACATGTTCCAAGCCCATCGCACGCAAGGTCGCATGGTCAGCGTCGGTGATGTAGGCGTTGAAGTAGTCCGCAAAATTGGTGTAACCGTAACCTTCGACCTGTTGCAGCCACAGCCAGAAACTCAGGTTCACGCCGCGTGACAGCCGCTGCAATCGTGACGCGCTGACGCTTTGTGCGCCTTGCGTCGTGGCTGGGGTAATTGTCAGCAGCGCGACCAATGCGACCAACACTAGCGACAATCCGCTAGACCGCTTGAGTTTCCGCATCAGCAAACCTCATTCTGTTTTTCGATGACGACATTGAATTATAGTCGCGTGTTGAAAAAACCGTACAGCGGCAGCCTAAACCGAAGCGCTGCTGTCGCCGTTGCCATCCTTGTGATCGCTGTCGGCTTCGTCATGCGTCTGCGCGAGATTTTCAGTGAGGTCGCGGATAGACTGTTGGGCCTCGTGGATGTATTCCGCTGCTACCCGCAGCTTATCGGCGAGTTGGAGCAGCTTTTCAGCCACTTCCGCATTGGCCTCAACGCTGGCCGCGATATTATCGCTGCTGACTTTAGGGAAGGGATGGGTATCAAGTTCGACAACTTGATGCAGCCCCGTGACGGCGGTGTCAGCGTTTGTTGGCAGTGATGAAAACGGCGGCAGCATCCCGGTTTCGGTGAAGCGTACCGTGTGGCGGCTAACCCAACCGATCTTGCCGCTGGCCTTCACTGCCAGATAGATGGCGTGGGGCATGATGTCGATGATCTCTACTTGATCGCCCACACGCAGGGCGGCAACAGCAATGCCCGTCGATTTCGGAGAATCCCGCATGACTGACCCACGCGGCAAAGCAAACGTAATCGTCTTCCTTTGCCAACGCGGGTCGTCGGCCTTCAGACGTTCTAGATATTCCGGCATACAGACATATTTCCTTATGCTGATACAGGTTCTATTTTATTGCGAAAGTGTATGATTTACAACGATAACATATTATAGTTTCATATATTTGTGGCGTGTGGAAGTGCTGCCCCTTGTTGAAATCTATGTTACGGTAATAAACCCACCTCGACATAGTTAACGGGTAGCGATTAAACTTCAAGGCGGTGACGAATACTTGCCCAAGCGATAAGGTCGATATGACAGCCTTCAGTCAGCTATCAGCCATCAGCTATCAGCTATCAGCATCGGGTAATCGATACTGGAAGCTCATCACTCATGCCTCATTACTCATCACTCTTTTTCTAGCCGCCTGCTCGTCCGCGCCGCCGACGGCTACTACCACGCCCACGCTTGTACCTTCGCTGACGGCGTCACCGCTGCCAACGCTGCAACCGAGCGTCACCGAGCCGCCGTTGACGGCTACAGCGACACCGTTCACCGAAACGCCTACGCCGACATTGATCGCCGTCACCATCGAGCCGCTGCTCGGTCAGGGCAGCCGTCCGCCGCTGGACATCACCCTACCCGATGGCTGGCTTGTGGGTTACGATACCTTCGTTCTAGGCGACGTTGACCGCGAAGTGAGTTTCGTTCCGCTGGTGGTTTACAGCGGCCCGGTCACAGGCGGTACGGGTACGATTGTGCTGCTGTGGGGCTTTTCGAGCGTGGTCGGCGGTGTCAATCCCCTGTCAGCACAGATGGGAACGCCGCTGCCAGAGCCGGACATGTGGACGGATGGTTTGCGGCTGCTGCGATTGGCTGTGGTCGAGGCGCAGTGTAACATTGGCACGGACTTGCGCCGCGATTATCCCGTCGCTGGCTTGACCGGAACAGGGACGCAGTTCGCTGCTGTTGGCTGCCCGGAGACCAGCGATACACGCGGTTGGTTCGTCGGTGTGCGCGAGTTCGGTGTTCCTTATATCTTCTACGTCTACACCGACCCGATAGAAGTGATGGATAACGAAGCCGTTCAGGCAGAACTGCAAGCCATTCTGGACTCGATCCGTATCTCTGAGCCGCAGCCGATAGAAGCAACGCCGGAGATCACCGCCGCGCCAGAGCCGCAGAGCTAGCTATCGCGTTGATCTCTCGTATATGATGTCGCCACAGGCTAAAGCCCTGTGGCTAGGGAAAAACCAAGCGCATTATAGGCGCATTTAGATCACCTTTAGTGGACATGGTATTTTCTCAGCCGGATTTTTGAACCTCCGGCGACGTGAGCAAGT
>JACMMD010000064.1 GCA_014379235.1 Anaerolineae bacterium | reverse complement strand
GCGCGAGAACCATCTTAAAGCGCTCGGTGATGGCGTTATTGTTAAGTCGCAAGCGTGTTTAATCGGCAACCGTGATGTGCTGCGCGCTAACCCTAAAATGCTCGACACCGTTCGCATGTTTCTGGAATATGTTGATGGCGCGATGCATGGCCGCCGCTATTATCAGGTAACGGCGAACGTTCGCGGCATAGATGCCGAAGATGTAGCGCACAAAGTCGCCAGTAATCCGCTGACACAGGGGTTACAAGGGCCGACTATCGCGCCGATCTACGGTGTGCCTGCAAACGGCAGTCAGCCCTCAGCCCATCAGTGGTATACAGTCACCATCATCATCGCCAGTAATCATATGCTGCCCGCAGTGGAGCATCTACGCGCCATCGGTGGAACGCAGACGATTGCCGTTCCGGTACATTACGTCTTTTTGGAGAACTCGCCTACGTTCCTGCACCTATTGGAGCAGCTTTAACGCATGTATACAGTGTCTAAAGAGCCTTTTCAACCTCATCTAATACGGTGTCGATGCGGCTGCGTTTGTCCTCACTGTCTGCGCCCATTTCAACCGCCATTGTCAGACCAAGCAGGCTGATTTCGGGCGGGTATTTTTCGTGGTCGGTCAAATTCATCGTCAGCAGCGGGCAGCAGAAAAGCGATGCCTTAAGATACTGCCGCCAATCGGATCGCAGCCACGTGCGGCGCTTTAACTCACGCAAAATCGGAACGAGAACACGATCAACCTTGCTCTTGAGGAACATCTCGCGGACAGGATGCAGTACATAATCGTGCTCGACCATCCAGCGCTCATCGGTTTTCCGCAGCGATATGGTCATTTCCTGCTTCTTGATACGCGGGAAATACATCCACATCGCAAACACGTTGTGAAAAAGCGGCTTTGTCAGGTCGAGCAGCGGATGATGACACCCTGCAAAAGCCGGGTCAAAGTACAGCATCGGCGCTGATCCCCGAAAAAAGATGTTGCCATTGTGTGCGTCACCATGCCCGATGATGCTCGGCCCATCCTGTATGGGGTCAAGCAAGTCGATAGACTTCTCGATGATCTCGTCCAGCGTTATATCGTAGCGCTGCCCGTTGATTTGCCAGCGAACAGCGCGCACATCGCTCATGGCAACTTCCCCATCGGGCAGCTTGATATTAAATTCTTTCGCAGGTGCTTCCAGATCAGGGCCATAAAAGCGCTCCAATCGCCCCGCTGCCAAGCGATGAAAAAACAACTGATGTACCGCCGCCTTAGCCGCTTCGTTGGCTGACTGCCATTCGAGTGTTTGTAAATACAGATTCAGCAGTTGGTCGTCCGCTGCATTCTGCGCGTTGGTCAACGCCGCCAGCGTATCGCTATCTTCCGTTTCAAGTTCAAGTGCCCACGCAGTATCGAACACCGATGGATCATAGATCACGTCGTATACCAATAACTGTTGGCCGTGTTTGGTTGAGCTGAACAATGGCTGGCTAATCGGATAGCCCGCTTTAGCCAGCACCGCGCCCTGATAGTATTCGCCGATCACACTGCCCGGTTCGGTGTGCGTTTTGAAAAATAGGCGGCGGCCATCATCCAACGTCACGAAACCGTTGAACGAGTTAAGCGACACCGCTAAAGGACGCAGCTCAACCTTTACTGGAATGAGCTTCAGCGTGTCCTGAATGAAACCCTTGAGCAGCGCTTCGGCGGCGGGCTTATCGGTGAATTGCAGCGCTTGAATCTGCGCCAATAAGTCGTCGCTCATTCGATACCCAAAATCTCGTTACGCTTGCGAATGGCCATAGCGTGAGCCGGAAAGCCTTCGTAATCGGCCAGCGTCGTCGTGATACCCTGTAAGCGTTCATAGCCCTCACGCGAGAGGTAGCCCACGCCAGTCCGCTTGAGGAAATCGAATACACTCACCGACGAAAAGCTGCGCGCAAAACGGCCAGTCGGCAAAATCGCGTTCAGCCCCAAGCAGTAGTTAGCCGTTGGGATTGGTGTCAGGTGTCCGAGTAGGATTTCTCCGGCGTTCTTGATCTTATTAAGCGTGATGAACGGGTCAGCGGTCAGCACTTCCAGATGTTCAGGCGCGTACTCATTCACAAAGTCAATAGATTCCTGCAAGCTGCCCGTGAGAAGTACACCGCCATAGTTCGACAGCACATTGTTCACAAAGTTGCGCCGCCATTCAGGCAGTTCAGCGATATATTCCGGCAGGATTTCCAGCGCTTGTTCGGCTACCGCTCGGCTGTGCGTCACCAGCAAGGCCGCTGAGTCGGGGCCGTGTTCGGCTTCAACTAGTAGATCCAACGCTGCCAGACGCGGATCGGCATGTTCGTCGGTAAGGATGATCGCCTCGCTTGGGCCGGCTGGCAAACCCACATCAACGACACCGTAGAGCAGGCGTTTAGCGGCAGACACGTAACTGTTGCCCGGCCCGATGATTTTGTCCACCTTCGGAACGGTTTCCGTGCCATAAGCCAGCGCTGCCACAGCCTGCATTCCACCGATGACGTAAACCTCATCTACGCCGCAAATCTCCGCCGCGACCAACGCCGCCGAGTCTGCTTTACCATCAGGGCGCGGTGGTGTGGCAACGCAGATACGCGGCACACTAGCGACTTTCGCGGGTGTTGCCAACATCAGCATCACCGACGGGAACGCGCCTTTGCCACGCGGCACATACAGTCCCGCACTGGCAATCGGTGTCACTTTTTCGCCGGCCATGACCCCCGGCTGAACTTCCTTAAACCACATCGGTTCAGGGATTTGTTCGCTGTGAAACAGGCGGATATTCTCGTGTGCCTGTTTGATCGCGTCGATTACTTTCGGCTCTAGCTCTGCCCGCGCTGCGGCGAAATCTTCCGGCGTAGCGCGCAGCATGGTTGCATCGTATTCCTTCACATCGAAGCGCCGCATAAAGTCAATGACGGCACTGTCACCTTCTGTGCGAATACGATCAATCACTTCTTGCGCCAGCGGCAGCAGTTCACGAATGTCGGCTTCGGCGCGGCGCATCAATCTCGCCAGTGCTTCCGGCGTTAGTTTGCTCAACTCTAAGAACTGAATCATGCAGCGAATTCTCCTCATTGCAGCCATGCAACGTATCAAAGTAAAAGGCGTAGAGTAATTTTATCTCTACGCCAGTGGTTTTTCCCAATGTTGCTTCTTCGCACTACGTGATGAGCGCGGGATCAATGATGTTCGAACGCTCTCGCTGACCATTCCAGCGAATATCGGGGATGAGTACAGCGCTTCTGGCTTGGATGCGCTCACGCTGCGGCATCAGGTCACGCAGCATCGTTCGCAGTTCAGCTTTCAGATCGCTGGTCGGTATGTAGCCGAGTTCAATCAGGTGATTACGATCAGGGCGATAGTAATGTTCTTCGCGTTCTTCACGTGGGTTGTCGAGATGGTTAACTTGTACGTGTAGACCCAGTTCGGCGCTCACCTGCTGCACCTGTTCCGCTAATCCGGCGATGCTATAGCACTCCTCAAACTGGTTGAAGACACGATACTCGCCCTGTTCCGGCGTATTTTCGATAGTGATTGCAAGGCACTGCATCGAATCGCGCAGGGGTAAAAAGCCGCGTGTCTGCCCCCCACTTCCAAATACCGTGAGTGGATGGTCAATCACTGCCTGACAGCAAAACCGATTGATGACCGTGCCAAAACACTGATCGAAATCGAGGCGACTGCATAAGCGCGGATCGTCACCCATTTCGTTAATCTGTGTGCCAAACACAACGCCCTGCATAATATCAGTCGCCCGTAACCCCCACAGATTGCAAGCGAACATGATGTTATTTGAGTCGTGGACTTTGCTCCAATGATAGAAGCTGCCCGCCTGTCTCGGAAACGGCAGATAGTCCTTGCGCCCGCGAAACTCGACTTCGAAGAAACCTTCAGGGATGTCGATGTTCGGCGTACCGTACTCACCCATCGTGCCGAGCTTAACCAGATGCGCTGTAGGGCAAACTTCTCTCATCGCCCACAGCACGTTCATACTGCCGATGACGTTGTTCTGCTGCGTAAAAGCCGCGTGAGATTGATCGATCATCGAGTACGCGGCAGATGGCATCTCAGCCAGATGCACAATCGCGTCCGGCTGAAAGTCAGCCAGAAATTGTCGCAGAAAAGCGTAGTCCAGAAGATCGCCTTCTCGAAACAATACAGGCATACCGAAATGCTCATGGAATGCCTGCAATCGCTCATCCATTGAGTAAATGGGCAGCGCACTCTGGCCGCCCACTTCTTCGACCCATCCGCGTCGCAGGAACTTATCTGCCCCTGCGACTTCATGTCCACGTGCCGCTAAATACTGGGCAAGCGGCCAACCAAGATACCCATCAATCCCTGCAATAAAAACACGCATATTGATTGACGAGTTCTAAGCCGTTACTGCGTTTATAGCAGGTTGAAATGTGCCGAGATACCCCTGCACCGCCAGCAGTTCAGCGTTCAGGATGCTGCCACCAGCCGCTCCGCGTATCGTGTTGTGCGACAGCGCGACGAATTTGTAGCCTAAAAGCGGGCAGCGGCGCAGGCGGCCAATACTGGTTGCCATGCCTTTGCCCGTGTTACGGTCACGGCGTGTTTGCGGGCGATCTACCTGCGAGAGATACACCAATGGTTGCTCCGGTGCGCTTGGTAGCTGTGGCACAGGTTCCGGCCCGCGAAACTCCTGCCATGCCGCGATAATCTCATCGAGTTCCGGCTCGGCTTCCAGCGAAATTGACACATTGACGATGTGTCCATCGACCACGGGAACGCGAGTACAGGCCGCGCTTACAATCGTATCTAGCCACTGGATGCTCTCGCCTTCAAACTGGCCGAGCATTTTCAGCGTTTCAGTTTCGAGTTTGTGCTCGTCTCCGCTCACATAAGGCACGATGTTGTCCAGAATATCGAGCGAAGCTACGCCGGGATAACCCGCGCCGCTGATAGCCTGCAAGCTAACGACGTTGAGCTTGGTCACGCCATATTGTCGCAGCGGTGACAGCGCCATCACCACAGGCATCGCCGTACAGTTCGAGTTAGCGATCAATGCGCCACTTGTCCAGCCGCGTTTGTCGCGCTGAATGTCGATCAGGCGCGTGTGATCGGCGTTAGTTTCCGGCAGCAGCAGCGGCACATCTTCGATCATGCGGTTTGCAGAAGCGTTCGTGCAGACCACATGACCCGCCGCCGCAAGTTCAACCTCGCGGATTTCTGCGGGTTCTTTCGGTAATCCCGAAAATACCAGCGGCGAGGTCAGTTCAGCTTCGAGCGATTTAACGGTCAGGTTCGCAACTGAGTCCGGCGGATTGCCATCGAGTACCCAATTGACCGCTTCACCATAGGGTCGTTCAGCGCTGCGGCTGGAACCAATGACTTCCGCCACACGGAACCAAGGATGCCCTTCCAGCAGTTGAATGAAACGCTGCCCTACCGCGCCCGTTGCGCCCAGAATCGCAACATCTAATTTTTGCATCGTGCCAATCACTCCTGTGATCTTAATACATTGTGAAGTTAATACAGTTACATGCCGACAGAATTAGTTTTCACTGCCGGATATGAGCCAAGCATTTTCACGAAAGATGCCCGTTGCAGCAGGCGCGCCAATGCTTCTTGACAGTTTGTATCTTGCCAATGGCCTTCGACATCTACGAAGAACACAGGCTCCCACGGACGATTACGTCGCGGGCGCGATTCGATTTTGGTGAGGTTGATGCCGCGTGTGGCGAACTCGCCAATACATTCGTAGAGCGCTGCCGGACGGTTGCGTGTCGCAAATACCAGGGAGGTTTTGTTGTAATCCCCACGCGCAGAGTCTTCATAGCCGAGAACGAAAAAGCGCGTGTAGTTGAAATTTACGTCTTCGATCTCAGTGGCTAGAATGTCGAGTCCATAGAGTTCGCCAGCTAAAGGACTGGCAATCGCACCAGCTTTCTTTCCCGCGTCCTTATCAGAGGCAAGATCACGCGCCGAGCCTGCCGTATCATACCAAGGAATGGCTTTTAGCCCGTTGCGTCGCAAAAACTGTTCACACTGAGCGAGAGCTTGTGGATGGGAACGCACACATTCAAGATCATCCATGTTAACGCCACGCGGCGCTAACAGCGCGTGATGGACGTGTACGATGACTTCCGCCTGAATACGTAAGTCGGATTCAAGCAGCAGTTCGTAAGCCTGTGCGACTGCCCCCGCAAGCGCATTTTCGACGGGCAGCATCGCATGGGTCACAACATTGGAGTTGATCGCGTCAAACAGATCGGTGAGGGTCGGGCAGGGGTGAACATCCACCGTGTCTCCAAAGTGCTGACGTATCGCCTGCTCGGAATAAGCGCCATGAATACCCTGAAATCCGATTACTTGCTTCAAGCCGTCCCCGTTTCCACCATATAAATAATATAAAGCGTGGAGCGACTCTCCACGCCTGAACTGACTTCGCCAAATCGTAGCACACCACCCTATGAGCGTCAACCACCATGCAGACCACACAAATTGCAGCCTAAGCCTGCTCATTATGAGCGTTCAATTTGACAATGCGAACTCAATAATGATAGACTTTTTTATCATCATGATGATAAATATTTGTAGAGTTCCTACGAGGTATCACGCCTTATGCAGCAAACACGGCGGCATATCCTCGACATCTTAAAAGAACACGGGCAGGCTACCGTCGATGACATTGTGGCGGAACTCCGCAAACGCCGCGGCGATATTACTGCTGTTACGGTTCGCCACCATCTGACACGTCTTCAAGAGGACGACCTGATTACCGCCCCGGCGCTGCGCCATCGGGAAACGCCGGGACGCCCTCAACATGTTTACGCTCTCACCCAGAAGGGCAAAGAAGCGTTCCCCAATAATTATCAAGAACTCGCCACAGAACTTCTACGCCAGATAAGAACCCAATTCCCGCCGGAAGGCGTGAATGTCATTCTACAAGGAGTAGCGGATCGCATGGCCAGCGAAGCGCAAATCCCGGACGTGCCTTTGCCACAGCGTCTAGATATGGCGGTTCATTACCTCAACCAACGTGGTTATGAGGCTCACTGGGAGACGCAAACCGAAGGCTTCGTTCTGCACACCAGCAACTGCCCTTACCCGCATATCTCCGAAATCGACGAGTCGTGCTGCAATATGGATATGCGCCTGATTGCTTCGCTGCTGGGGGTTGTGCCGCGCTTGCTAACCCGTATCTCTGCGGGTGAAGCCACCTGTGCTTACATCATCCCTACCGCATAATTTCAACCCCAGTTGTAGAATAATGTTAATCAACGTCTATTTAATTGACGCTTTTTGGGGTATGTGTTACAATGTCCGCACATCACGAGAAATAATTTTGAATTAAGGAGAGCAGGGTTCATGGCGATTGCTCAACAAATCAGTATTCAGCCAGATATTCTGGAAAACATTCCGGTGCTGAGTGTCACGCCGACGGCAGTGAACATTATCCGCACACTGTTAGAGCAGCGTCAAATCCCGAACCACGCTTTGCGTGTGTTTGTTTCGGGCGGCGGCTGCTCGGGTATGCAGTACGGCATGGCATTTGAAGAAAAAGCGCAGAATTTCGATGAAGTGGTCGAAATGGACGGCGTTCGTCTGCTCGTTGACCCCACCAGCATGATGTATCTGCGCGGCGCGACTATCGACTACGTAGATAGCCTGATGGGTGGCGGCTTCCGCATCGAGAATCCAAACGCGGTTTCATCCTGCGGCTGTGGACATTCGTTCAAAGCTGGCGACAGTGGCGAAGAGAGCGCTTCCGGTGGCGGCTGCGGTAGTGGCAGTTGCAGCCACTAGTCTAGGCATATTCTAAATCAACAAAAACGGCGGCGAGATTAATCTCAGCCGCCGTTTTTAATTTCCCCTTACCCTAGCGTCGAACTGAACCGATTGCTAAACCGATTAGCCCTAGCCCACCGAGCAACAGGATAGGCGCAATCGGCGGCAAATCCGTTGGTGACGTTGGCAGCGTCGTAGTTACTGTGCTTCGTGTTGGCAAGTTCGCGGGTAAATTTGGCGGATAGGTATATGTAGGCAGCAGCACTGGATTGGCTGTTGCTCCTGCTTCGGGCGCGACTAACAAATCGCTTGGGCTGAGTGTGCCATCTCCATCAGCATCGCTGCCAACTTCTACCGCGAGAATCCGTGACAATGCTGTTGCCGTCAATACGCCGCCGGGTGTTTGCGTTAATACCCCTTGTGTGGCTGTCGCGCCGGAAAGTGACGTATCTTCCGTTGGCAGCGCTTCTTCGCTTAAGTCGTTGATGGCGCTCTCATCGCCAATAATGGTGACCAGTTCATCATAGACCCACGCGCTGCCTGTTGGCGACGATTCGTATTGCAGTTGCAGCCAGCGGAAATACCGGCCCATAATCGGATAGCGTTCGCCGGGTTCAATTGCGCCGAGCCGCTCGGATTCAATATCAGCAGCGGCGCGCACATTCACGCCGGGACTTTTCGCCTCGAGCATAACAGAGCCTTCTGGTAGAGAGGTGTCTTCAACCGCAGAAATATCGCCACTACCTCCACCTACGCTTCCTTGCTGCTCAACTGTCGCCATTGGTACAGGTGATGGCAAATTAATACGTGCTGGCGTTGCTGTAACCGCTTCCTGTTGGCGGTCATTTGCGCTTACGCCATTGAAGCCAACAGACACAATTAAAGTGCCGATTGCCAACGTTATTGTTCCCAAGATCCATTTACGATACATCGCTGTTTCCTCACTTACTTACGTTAAGAAACCCACCCTTGTCAGTATTATGGTCGCGTAACCTGATTATTCGGGTCGAGACGGCCCTGTTCCGCCACACGTTGTTCGCTTCCGTTCGACAGCACCCCTTGATATTCCTGATTCTGGTAGCCGATAACCGTCCAGCCATCGAGTACGAAAGGCGCACGTTCTTGTCCCGGCAGGCACTCATGACAATCCGCTGGAATCCACTCACCGTTATAGCGCCGCGCGATGTGCAAGTGTGTGCCGTTGGAGAAGCCGCCTTCGCACGAAGGCCGCCCAAGATAGTCACCCAACTCGATGACAGTTCCTACGGGAGCGCGATCAACCGTCGCTAAGTGAAGATACAAAATTGTCCAACCAGTAGTTTCATCACCGTCCGAATCGAGGTCGAGAACCACTGCTCCTTCACCGCTGCGGGCGACAACGCCGGGAGCAGAGGCCGCCACAAAATAGGCGGAGATATAGCAGGTTGAGCTGCCATCTTCTCGTTCATCCGGCGGCGCGAAATCG
>JACMMD010000663.1 GCA_014379235.1 Anaerolineae bacterium | reverse complement strand
TCAAGTTAAGAATTTAGACGCGCCTAAGAATAGTATCGCCTTACAGCAAGGGGCTTAAGCCCCTTGTTTGCTACCTACCGGATGCCGCTTGAATGAGCGTGACAATGCTGCCATCACTGGTGGCGATCACGTTGCCGCTGGCCTCCAGCGCTTGAACAGGCGCGTCGGTCACGATCTGCCCCAGATTAGTCACGGCGTTCACGTCGCTTACGTCCAACACGTCGATGCTGTCCTGATTGGCCACTGACACGGCTAACCACTGCGCGCTGCCCGTATCCACAAATGCCAACCCCTGCACCGTACCGCCGAGCGAGAACGAACCGGTCTCGCTCAGGCTGGATGGGTTGAAAAAGACGATCTGGCCGTTATCCAGCGCCGCCGCGCCCAACGAGGCATCGGCGTTCAACGCCAGCGTATCCACGCCGCCGGACATCGACAGCGATGAACTCGGCTCTGGCGGCGAACCCTCGTTCAGCGACAGCGTTTCGATCTCGTTCGAGCCACCAACCCCGACCAGCAGCGCCACGTCATTGGCCAGCGCCGCATGAGCGACAGGCGTATCGTAGACGTAGAAGTTGATGTTATCGCCGGACAGCAGTTCCATGACCGCGTAGCCACCCTGCCCGACGACAATCGCCCAGCGCTGATCGGGCGAAAGCATGATCGCCGTCGGGCCTTCGGGCACATCGAACAGGTTGACAGTGGTATCGCCGCGCCCGCGCAGTTGGAAGACCTGCACCTGATTCGAGCCACCAGCATTGATGGCCGCCAGCCCGAAATTATCCGTCGCGGCCAGCGCAGAAGGTGTACCGTACAGGCTAAAGCGTAACGGGTTTTCTTCCGCGTCGAACACATCGGCCACGTTATACACGCGCACCTGTTCGCCACGCGCATCGGCCACCAGCAGACGCTGACCATCGCTGGTGATCGCCAGCGCGTTCGCGCCTTCAATCGACAGCGTGGCGAACGTCTCCGCCAGAATCGCATCTTGCCCGAAAACGGCGGCAGGCGCAAAGATCACGCTCACGCAGAAGAACAACATCACCGTCATTCGCAGTTGGCGCATAGCACCCCCTCTACTCGGACTCCGGCGGGCGCAGGCTGCGCTTCGCCATGTGTACGACATGAGGCTCACATCAACGACTAATATTCGTAGTCGTCTTCGTAAGGCTCGTCGTCGTCATCATCATCATACAGGTCGTCGTCGTCATACAGGTCGTCGTCCTCATCGAACTCGCTGATGTCGTAACCTTCATCCTCGATTACTTCATCTTCGTCCGGTAGGATGGCCGTCCAGTCTTCTGCTTCGACCTCGACTTCAACTTCCGCTAACTCTTCTTCGTCAAAGTTGAAATCTTCTTCTTCTTCGATTTCTTCTTCGTCCTCAAGCTCAACAGCATCATCGTCCGTGCTGAGTTCGTCTTCGTCGAAGTCAACCATGTCTAGAAATCGTAAATCGTCCACTATCCCCTCCCATACAACCGCTCACATCGCATTTATCGTATCTCCTGCCGCGATGCTGCGCTCTGCGTTAAGCCAGCACAAGCGCGCGATATTTTAGCACGTCTCATGCAATAGTATATGGGGGAAAATGGGCGGTGTTGTCAAGGGCTTTCTCTAAATTAAGCAGTTCGGCCCAGAGGTTGATTTTGTCGGCGCGCTTGTAAGCGTCCGCGAAGCCATAATGCGACCCCCGCAGTTGCCGTACCAAGCGCATTGGCGGATAAATCAAGAAGGGAAGCATGGCGATCCGGCGACAGCGTTTGCACGAATTCCCCGATAGTGGCGACTAGCAGCGCCACAGCCATCGCTAACACCAGCGCCTTGAACGGTGAGGAATGCTTCGACAGCGTGCGCTCCAGCGCCCACCACCAGAAGCCCGTGAGTATCGCCACCAGCCCGATATGGCCGGCGGTGAAGATCATGTCACGCCCGAAGCTCGGCGGGCCTTCGGGAACACGCGGCCCCAGTACCGGCTTATCTCCCGGCTGGACAAGCAGGATGAAAAACACGATGGTGTAGGTGAGCGTCAGCAGCCAGCGAAAGCGGGCATCATTGAGCAGAGCGCGCATGGGTTATCCAATCGCTTGTAACCGGGAATTTCAATTCCCGGCTAGAGAGCCGAAATAACGCCCTCATGATACATCTGCATTTTGCGGACATTCGAGAGCGTCAGGCAGTCGTGGGCAAAGCGTTGCTCACGATATGCGCCGTGAGGCTGCGATCAGCGCCAGCGCCGCGCCGATGCAGTCCACGATGAAATCACTCAGCGACGGGTCACGGTTGACGGCATAAGCCCCCTGCGCCCATTCTGTCCATGCGGCGAACGCGACCATCAGCACGAACGTCACCATGAATGCGGCGCGTTTCGGCAGATGTGAGCGTAACGCCCATGCCCACAGCACGGCCAGCACCGCGAACGAGATGCCATGCGCCGCGTTGAGGCCGATTTCCTTGAGCAGTCCAAGCAGCCCTTCAAGCGGCGCGTCGACTCCCGGCATCAACAGCGCGAACAGGGTTAGCCCTGTCCATGCGAGGGCCATAATCCAACGTGAATGAGGGCGTTTTAGTGTTTGGCTCATTGGCTATCACTTGGCATTTTCTAAGATGCTTCTTATGCGTTCTGGCTAGTCAGTCTCATGAGAGCTTGTTATAGTAGCATAATAACATCGCAAATTCGCGGTGTCTCAAACCGAAACATTGAAAACCCCACATCGAAGCCCGAACGGAACTACCGATAGGAGCCTAAGATGAATAACGAGAAGCAGTTTAACAAGTCGTTTGATAAGCAGAGCAATCCGGCTGCTAAGTCCCAAAACCAGCAGGGCGACCCGCAGGCGGATGACCAGATCGGTGAATCACGCGGGATGAGCAATCATTCGCATGACCTCGTTCACGAACTGAGCATCCGTTTGGACAGCCAGTGGCGTTATGATCAGTTCATCGAAAACGCGCAGGCTATGAACATGCCCGATGCCGTGCGGATGTTCGAGCGCTTCAAGCGTGAAGGTCAGCAGGCTATCAACGAGCTGCGCGACCATATCACGATGATGTCCCGCGAAGGCACATTCCGCTAGTTAATCGCCCTGTACTGAATCAAAACAGCGCTAGATTATTCTCTAGCGCTGTTTTAATTTGTGGTTAAAAAGCGTGGTTAGGACGCGGTTTCGGTCAGCGGGTCAAGCCCGATAGCCTGTGCCATACCGAAGAAGAACTCACGATTTTCGATCACACGACCAAAAAACTCTGCACCGGGGCCAGTTGCGTAGATTGGCACATCCGTCATCGAGTGAAAGCTGTCCTCAGCCGCCGTCGAGACATTGCCCGTCAGAACAATCCCATTTGGATCGTCTTCAGGGTTATCGACAAAGGCGGTTTCTTCTTCGTCCACTGCGACCACAGGTTCACGTTCGCTGTCCGTAACCTGAAAGTCTTCCGTGTAACCGGGATGGCTGCCGAACTCGGCGGCCAGTGTGCGATCCACGTCCCACTCGTCCGGGTAATAATCGCCGTCCGCATCTTCATAGGTGGGCGGCAGCGCATCGGCCTCAAGGCCAATAGCATCTAAACGTCCGGCATTATCTTCCGCCGCGTTCAAGGCTTCAACGTCCACTGAGCCATAAACATCAAATCCGAAACCATGATCTGCTGTAACGATAATCAGCGTATCAGGCGCATTTGCCTGCGTCCATTCGTAAGCGGCGGCAACCGCTCGTTCGAACTCAATCGCATTGGCAATGGCACGATCCGTATCCAGAACGTGCAGCGCACTGTCGATATAATCGTCCTCAACCATCAAGAAGAAACCGTTGGGGTTCTGGTTGAGGATAGTCAACGCTGCCTCTGTCATTTCGACCAAGCCGGGTTGATCCGGGTAGTCTTCGGCATTTTCGGGGTAGACATTGACATCCAACCAGCCTTCCATACCGCCATCGTTGAACAGACCGAGTAACTGCGATGGCGGCGCATCAGCGCTCATAACATCATCCAGTTCGGTTGCGGTCTGCACTAGTGTGTAGCCTGCGGCCTGATATTCTTCCAAGAGGTTGCGTTCGTCCGCACGGCGCGAACCTTCTTGGCTGGCGGGGATGAAGTAGCGCGCTCCGCCGCCGAGCAGCACATCAATGAACGCCCCATCATCCAGCAGTTCAGCGATGAACGCATTGCGTTCCAAATCCTCACGTTCGCGTCCGTGACCATAGAGGGACGCGCCCGTTGCGCCCGTGATATCGCCGTTACTGGCAATACCAATCGACATGCCACGACTGCGGGCGATCAACTCAGCGAACGTTTCAACACGCGGATCATCCAGCGTATCGGGCGAGGTGTTGGGGTACGAGCCAGTTGCAGAGACAGCCGTTTTATGGCCGGTCATCCACGCGCTGGCCCCGGCGGCGCTGTCGGTGATGATCGAGTAGAGAGCCGCTGTACGCGATAGCCCGATCTCGTCGAACATCTCAAACGAGAGCGATTCGTTAGCGACACCATTGGTGATGCCGCGTGATGCCAGACGCGCCGCCGTGAATAGTGGGATTTGTCCACCGTCTGCGACAAACAGAATGATATTGCGCGCCCCTGCACCAGCTTCAATTGGGCGAACCGTCCACACAGCGCTTTGGGTGGTATCCCCCGCCGTTACTTCGACGGTATATTCGCCCGGTTCGGGACTGATGATCTGCGTCCATGTAACGGCTTGCGCTGGCGTTTCTTCGCCTTCGTCGCCGAACATCCAATCGGTTTCAATCGGATCTTGCCCAAAAAACGCGGTGGCATCTTCGCCATTGATCGTCACACTGAAATTTTCCGGTAGGGCATCCGCGTGGATTTCAATCTGGAAATCAAAGTACAGACCGGGCAGGAATTGTGCCCCATCGACAGGGAAAATCACAACAGCGGTGTCGCTTTCTTGCGCGGAAAGCGGGTTCGCTACAATGAGAAGCATGAATAGCACCAAACTGATGATACGGCGGACAATACGGATGTTCTGCATAGATGTGTCTCCTTGAAGCAAGAATCAAAGTTCCGTCCGTAAACCATGTCTCAGGAATGTTTAGAGTTGTCATGCTTTTGGTTAAGGTTGTTCAATGGTATGTGGTAAAACAAGACGGATGGTGTGCGTCCGCCGCCTTGCGTATGTTTGAGCGTGAAGGTCAGCAGGCTATCAACGAACTGCGCGACCATATCACGATGATGTCCCGCGAAGGGTACGTTCCGCTAGTCAATTTTGAAGTAGGGGCACGATGCATCGTGCCCCTACAATAACTTCGCTTTAACCCCGCCCGTACACTTCCAAACCAATACCGTAAATCGCGCTGGCCTGCTCCGACGAGAGGTAAGTCACCGCGTCCACCAGTTGATCGACAGTCACCCATTTCGAGGTGTCCGCGTTCGGCGTATCGCGGCGGTTGGCCGGCGTGTCAATCGTTCCCGGTAGTATGCCGTTGATGTGGATGCCCTTATCGCGCAGTTCCGCTGACATACTCTCGACAATCCGCAGCGCGAACGCTTTGCTGGCGTTGTACGCGCCGTTGTTGGCTGTGCCTTTGAGCGCGGCCCGCGCCAAGATGATGACCATGTGCCCCGCGATTTCATGCTCGACCATATGCCGCGCCACACGCCCTGCCGTGACATAAACCGGACGCGCATTCAGGGCGAGGTTTTTCTCCCACTGAGCCATGCCATCTACTTGAACATCCTCATGCACAGGCTTGCCCGCCGCGTAGCCGCCGACGGTATGCGCCAGAATGTCGATGCGTCCATAGCGCTGTTCAATCTGCTTGACCAGCGCATCGACATCCGCAGGGCTGCCGAGATCAGCCGCCACAACCGGAAACACATTGTCGCCGCCGCCGAGTTCGTTAGCGAAGGTGGTGATTTCGTCCGTGCTGCGCCCCGCCACAACGACCTTCGCGCCTTGCGCGAGGAAACGGCGAGAAACCGCGCTGCCGAGATTCCCTGTCGCGCCGGTAACGAGGACGACTTTATCAGTGAATTCGCTAGTCATAGGTTTCCTTTCAGTGATGAGCAACGAGTGATGAGTAACGAGTATAAATTGAAAAATGAAAAGAGGGTATCAGGCGGCGCATGACCGAAGACGTTACAGCGCTAGGGCTGTGGCGCGACATATGTTACTCTTAGTAGTGACGAGCGAGTTGATAAGGGAGAACAGCGATGAGCGAAACGCCCAATACGATTACGCTTGAACTCAATGAAGAAGAAACTGCGCTTATCACCGCTCTGGCACGGGAACGCGGCTTGAGTGAACCTGCCGATGCGCTGCGCGCTCTGCTGCACGATGCGCTTAAATTTTATGACGATCTGTGGGACAAAAAGTTTGCCGACTCGCGTGATGTGTTAGAGCGAATAACGGATGAGGGCCATGCTGAACATCGCGCCGGTCTTGCCGAAGATTTTGATGTGGACGAACCATGAGATCGAAGCAAACGCATCACTTTCGTGAGCTACTGGGCCAGTTACCGGACGATGTGCGGCAGCAGGCCCATCAAGACTATCGGCTGTTCAAGCACGACTCATCGAGCTTGCAGTTCAAGCGGCTTGATCGCCATCCAGCACTGTATTCGCTGCGGATTGGCATCAGTTATCGCGCACTTGGAATACTTGAAGAAGACGATCTTGTCGTGTGGATCTGGATTGGCGCTCAAACTGACTACGACAAACTGCTGTCGTAGTTCAACAGCCCACTACAGAAGCGGCTGCGGACGGGGGAGTGCATCCATCTTGCTGATCTCGGTTACGCATACCACGCCCGACATTGCAAAAGCCAACACGCCGTTGTCATCAATCGTCAGGGCGCTGAGAGCAATCGAAAGCGGCGGCAGATCGGCCATCAACTGCACCTGAGTTGCGGTGGCCACCAGATCAATCGCGTGACGCTGACGAGTCGGCAGCAGTTCCACGCCATCGTAAACGCGCACCACGCCTGCCTCGCTGTCGCTGGTAGCCAGCACCGCTCCATTCGCGGAACAGGCCATCATATTGATGAAATAGTGCGTATTCAGCCGCTTGAG
>JACMMD010000063.1 GCA_014379235.1 Anaerolineae bacterium | reverse complement strand
GTGATGTTGAGTGAGAGTCGCGGCATCGCGGAAATGGCCCCTTGGCTGATGCTGTATCCCGGCCTGTCGATTATGTTCGGCGTAATGGGCTTCAATCTGCTTGGCGACGGCCTGCGCGACGTGCTTGATCCCCGCTTGAGAGGCCAGCGAAACTAGCTAACCACACATGGGAGAATCTCCCAAAATCACTACCGCTTGAATCAGTTCAATCGCTGAACATCTACCGAATAAAAAGAGACGAACTGCTTCGTTCGCCTCCTTAAGGTGCTTATGGTGCTGTGGCTTAGAACTAAGCGGCTGGTTTATCGACCACAGCTATCACTGCTTGATACAGCGGAACGCTCTCATCGAACTCAACCTCGCAGGTTGAGAAGCGTTCGATGCCCTCTACCCTATAGAAGCTGAACGTTAGCTCCTGCCCGTCGTAGGCAATCGGGCATGTCCCCGTAAATGGCCGCGAACGGATTTGCTCGAAGTCAGTGGCTTCGATTTCTGCGATCAGATCGTCCACAATCGGTTGATTGACTTCACTAACCGTTTGTACGCTTTCTTCACCAGCGCCATCTACGATCACCAGCGAACCATTATCGTACAGCGTCACGAGTCGGTCACAACCGCCGTTGACACACATGCCGCCCGTGTAGTGAACCGTCACAATCGGTGTCAAGAATTCGAGCGACAATGCGCCATCTTGAACTTTGAGCGCATAGGTATAGTAGCCGGGTTCGAGCGGCGTCTCGCCCACGTAGTCAATCGGGATCATTGACAGTTGTTCACCGTTGACCAACACATCAAGTTTTCCATAGTGGTAGGCGGTTTCAAAGCCCGCGTAGGCCGATGTATCGCCGCTTGCGATCAACCCGAACGATTCAGTCTGGCTCAGGATTTGCAGGCTTACCTGCTCCATATCGAACTCGCTGCGATTCCAGATACGGATTTGTGGCACATCGGGCACAGGTGCTTCGGGTGTTTCTTCCGGGCACTCCGGCACTAAACACTGCGCCCCATCAGGACACGGAGCGCACGGCTGTTGAGCCAATACCGTTTGCCCACTTATCACCACCAACCCGATCATGATACACAATAGCAACCAGCGCTTCATTACGTTTAACCTCATTGAGTGATTTCGCATGTGGATAAGACGTTCATATCGCGCTGCAAGTTCCACTAAAGCGTCGCCATTTTTTCGAGCAGCGCTTCTAAGTGCGTTTTTACCGCCGGCCATTCATCGCTCAAAATGCGAAACCATGCCGTATCGCGGTTGCGCCCCTTGACGACCATGTGCGCGTCCTGAATCCCCTCGAACTTAAAGCCCATGCGCTCCGCAGAATGCCGCGAACGCAGGTTCATCGCGTTGCACTTCCATTCCAGCCTGCGATAACCCTGCTCAAACGCATGGTTGAGCATCAAATACGTGGCTTCGGTATTGGCCGCCGTGCGCTGAACCAACGGACTATACCATATACTGCCGAGTTCGATTTTGAGATGGTCGGGCGCGTTGCTCATGTAATTGGCGACACCAACCTGT
This sequence comes from Anaerolineae bacterium, assembly GCA_014379235.1. Classification (GTDB taxonomy): domain Bacteria; phylum Chloroflexota; class Anaerolineae; order Aggregatilineales; family Phototrophicaceae; genus JACMMD01. The sequence continues at coordinate 1,797 of JACMMD010000063.1, read as the reverse complement.
TTGTCCATTTCCCGATGAAACACAGTGTAGGGTAAGCCATACGCGGCAGCGGTTTGAGTACGCATGTAGTCGACAAACTCACCTAACATAGCATGTGGCCCACTGAACATCCAGCGCCAGATGAGCTTCTCAGAATCATAAGCCTCGACGTGCAGATTGCCGACGGCTGTTGCGCTCCCGTTTGAAACCGCATAGAGCGCTTCCACGTCCCGCGCTTCATCGTAAGGGATGAGTTCGATAAAGCGTCCGGTCAAAGTCAGGGATGCGGGCTTGAGCGGCAGTTTACCCCGCTGCACGAGAACGTCTGCGGGGAGCGAATCGGGAAGATCAAGATGCGTCATTAGATGCGGCCCTTCACTTGAAAAGAAATCTAGGAATATTCTAGTGTTGGCAGCAGTAATCGCCTATATCCACAGTTTCACTGCTGCTTTTATCCTGTGTCTATTCGTGATAAGCTTGCCTATCTTTGTGCTTGGCGACTTAATTGCCGTTTTGGCCACTCATGTTGGCAAGAGGTCTTAATGACTTTTCCTGATTTTGTCTCTGTTCCCGCACTCTCCGGCGAACGCTTCCGCGTGATCTATCACCTCACGGGCAGCGAAGCCGATGCGCGGGCCCAAGCCCAAGACATCACCATCGAGCAAAGTGTCGAGTTTCCCGCAGAACTCGTCCCGTCGGGCGACATCCGCGATCATATCTTCGGGCAGGTTGAGGACTTCCACGAGATCGCCAACGGACTTTACGAAGTGACTATCAGCTACGCTAACGAAACCGCAGGCACAGACCTCGTTCAGTTTTTGAATGTGGCCTTTGGCAACATCAGCATCAAAGCAGGCATTCGCCTCATCCGCTTCGACCTGTCCGCGAGCAAGCTGGCGGAGTTTCGTGGGCCGCGTTTTGGGCGGCTGGGTTTACGCGACATCGTTGGCGTACAAGACCGCCCGTTGATGTGCAGCGCTCTCAAACCGATGGGCTTGTCGAACGTCGAACTGGCGCGAATGTCCTACGATTTCGCGCTCGGCGGCCTCGATCTCATCAAGGATGATCACGGTCTCGCTAACCAATCGTTCACGCCCTTCAAAGAACGTGTCGAGCTTTGTTCGGCGGCTGTCGCCAGAGCCAACGCTGAAACGGGTCTGAACTGCATCTATTTCGCCAGCGTGACCACCCGCGTAGATCGCGTACTAGAGTATGCCCACTTTGCGAAATCCGTCGGCGCGGGCGGGCTGCTGATTTGCCCTGGACTGAGTGGTTTCGACGTGATGCGCTGGCTGGCTGACGATGACGATCTCGCGCTGCCGATCATGTCGCATCCATCGTTTTATGGCAGCTACGTGATTAACGCGGACAGCGGCTTCGCACACGGCGCACTCTACGGTCAGCTACAGCGATTGGCCGGCGCAGACTTAAGCGTGTACCCCAACTTCGGCGGGCGCTTCTCGTTTAGTATCGACGAATGTAAGCAGATTGTCGCCGCCACCGAAACGCCGATGGGTGATGTGAAGCCGATTTTCCCCGCTCCCGGCGGCGGTATCACAATGGAATCCATGCCGCGTTCGCAGGCGGTCTACGGTCAGGAAGTCGCCTATCTGGTGGGCGGTGGACTGCATCGGCATAGCAAGAACTTGACCGACAATGTACGCTATTTTCTCGACCTACTCCGTCCACAATAAGGCATAGCAGTTCGTCATACACTGAGGAAGAAAGACCGATGAGCCAAGAGAAACGCAAGTTTGGATTTGAAACGCGGATGCTCCACGCGGGGCATATCCCCGATCCCGTGACAGGTGCGCGTGC
>JACMMD010000662.1 GCA_014379235.1 Anaerolineae bacterium | reverse complement strand
TCCTCGTGTGGGATGCTCAAACCTTTGAGGAGATTCACCGTATTTCGGCGGCACGAGGTATCTGGGCCGCTTTATCACCAGATAATCGCACGCTCGTAACTTCCAGCGTTACGGGCAAGATGACGATCTGGGATGTCGATACTGAAGCATCTGTTTATGAAGAATCAATCTCGACTTCTTCACTTATGGTTACGTTTTCGCCCGATGGGGACTATATAGCCATTTCTGGGGGAAACGGGGTATCGCTGCGGGATACCACAACATGGCGAGAAGTTCATCTGTTGGAAGAGCAGGTAGCAAATTTGGATGCAATGGCGTTTTCGTCCGACAGCCAATACCTTGCCACTGGCGGAAATGATGAGGTGATTCGTGTGTGGGATGTTCAGACGGGTGAAGTGCTATATCGGTATACTGGACACCGTGAGTTTGCATGGTCAGTCGCCTTCTCGCCCGACGGTCACTCACTTCTCAGCACCAGCCATGACGGCACAGCGCGTTTGTGGGATGTGCACCCCACTATCGAACCGCGTATTTTTTGCTGTTCAGGCCAAGTCTCTGCTGTGAGCTTTTCGCCTGATAGCCGCACTCTCGCAACCAGCAGCTATGATGCTGTCGCGCGGTTATGGGACGTGCAAACGGCAAGGCTCGATGATTTCAATGGTCATACTGCGAATATGGGTGCGGTAGATTTTTCACCCGATGGTCAATCTATACTAACTGTGAGCCTAGATGCAGAGGTTATTCTGTGGGATATCCAAACTGGCAGTTCTAGGAATTTTTTCGGCAGTGGTGACAAGATAGAGGATGGAATATTCTCGCCCGATGGCCGCACTATTCTCACGGCGGGCAGCGCTGTTCAGTTGTGGGATGTTGAGACCCTGACGCTCGTGCGCCAATATGCCGGAGATACAGAGGATATTCACGGCGCTGCCTTTTCGCCTGATGGACAAACGATTGCTACCGCAAGCGCTAATGGAGTAGTAGAGCTGTGGGATGTTGGCTCCGGGGCTGAGATTTATCAATTCTCTCCCCATGCGAGAGCGAGCGTATATGGAATCATATTCTCTCCTGACGGACGCTATTTTGTCACGACGAGTTCTGATGGCACCGCCAAATTATGGGATGTACAAACCAAAGCGGAGATTCGGCAGTTTGTCGGGCATACAGGTGTGGTCGCGCAAGCTGCTTTTTCGCCTGATGGGCAATATATTGTCACGGGCAGCGCGGATGGGAGCGCCCGTGTGTGGAATGTGGAGACGGGTCAAGAAGTGCGCCGATTAATTGGCCACGACGATATGGTCATGAGCGTGACATTTTCCCCCGATGGTCATTTTATTGCCACTGGCGGTGCGGATGGCACAGCGCGCGTATGGTCAGCGAGTCTTGAGGATGTCACTGCCATGACCTGCGAAAATCTGCCGCGTGATTTCAGCGCTCAAGAGCGGGAAATTTACCTGTTAGATGATCTTCAAACTTGCTCACAAGACAGCTATTGAACTGAAAAGGGCGTCGCATCACGACCCACCGATTTGAATAAAAGTGACGAGAATGCCTCGTCACTTTTATTTCCAAACGAAACTTGTCTTAGCACCTTTTGGAGAGGGTGGGGAAAGGTTCGGGATGTTCCCACAGCACACGCAATTAACCCTATACTGCATTTATCCGGTGGCAAGGCGCCTTGCCGCTGATGTCCGCGACATCAATTCGACGAAGGATTACAAGAGGAAACCTGATGAAGAAATACGGACTGCTCATGAGTATCATACTCGGTTTGCTGTGCCTCACTGCTGTACTGGTTTTCGCGCAGGACAACTCAGCACACCATTCGGCCTCTGTGGAATGTACGGACGGCGGCGACCCCGCCGCCTGCACACAAGGCTATATGCTCACTGCGGACGAGGGCGAGGCGATCTGGTTTGGCGATGGGCTGGTTACAATAAAAGCCTCTGCGGAAACGACGGGCGGCTCAATGGCTGTCATGGAGTTTATTTCCTTACCCGGCCCCGGGCCGCTGCATCTCCATCATCTCGAGACCGAGGCATTCTATATACTCGAAGGTCAGATGAGGGTCGTCGTTGGCGACGAATCGTGGATTGCAGGGCCTGAGTCGTTTGTCTGGCTGCCGCGTGGAATCCAACATGGTTACGCCGTTGGAGACGTGCCGCTGAGGATGCTCGTGATCGCGCTGCCTGCTGGCTTTGAGGACTTCATTCGGGAAGCTGGCGAACCTGCACAGGAACATGCTCTACCCCCGCTTGGATTATTCGATATGGACAGGACGATGGCCGCGGCAGCCAATCACCAGATCGATATGCTCGGGTTGGTAGAATTCGAACCCTAGCTTTAAGTTTCGATTGAACGAGAGACGCGCTCGAATGATAAGCAGTTTCCCGCTCGATTAACCGCAAATCTCTGCACGAATTGTTTAGGCTGAGATCACGCTGCGAACTAGAAATTGATCTCAGCCTGATTACTTTTTTCCAAGCGCTTTACCACTGTCCATAAAAAGCATTAGATAAAGTGAATACGACATGATAATGCCGCTCATCACGGGAGATAACCCACCCCTCTTTGGATTTTAACTGAATTTGTTTCGCATGGCCCTAAATAGCAGACACTTTTGTGTGAAAGTGCGCAATGGGGAGCGGCCTCATCTTTTGCTATTGGCCCTTATTTATCACAGCATACTTTAAGTGTAAGGCTCGTCAGCGGTGGTAAGCGGCATTTTCATGCCCTCTTGCGTACCCGGTAAAGGTATCAAGTGATCTACCCCTAAAAACTGTGCCGTGCCGTAAATTTATTAAAATATAGAAGTTACGCAGTTGAAAGACAGGAGCTAAAATTGGCAGCATGAACGCTCCTAAATGTACCGAATACGACTACATCAACTTTCTGGTAGCGGCACAACAGGTGTTTAGCGCTGTCGAAGCCGCCCGCAGCCATCCCGACGGCGAAGAGAAGCCCGCGCATGACGCCTACACGCGCCTGCTGCAACGCCTGCCACCGGACAGTGAGGCACTGTGGGTTGAGGTGCAGGGCTGCATCAACGTGAACCAAGGTTTGCTCATCATTGACGACACGACGCTGGATAAGCCGTATGCCAGTGAGATGGCGTTGGTGAGCCGCCATTGGTCGGGCAAACACCATGAGGTGGTGCAGGGGATCAACTTGATTAGTCTGGTGTGGAGCGAGGGCGATGCGTGTTTGCCCTGCGACTACCGCCTCTACAACAAGGCGCAGGACGGCTTGAGCAAGAACGACCACTTTCGGGAGATGCTCCAGCAGGCGCACACACGCGGTTTTCAACCCTCGCTGGTGGCGTTCGACAGTTGGTACAGCAGCCTTGAAAACCTGAAGTTGGTGCGCGATTTTGGGTGGGACTGGCTGACCCGGCTGAAGAGCAACCGACAGGTGAGCCTGCAAGCAGGTCAGCAGCAAGCGGTCAGCGAGTTGGACATCCCCCAAACCGGATTGACGGTGCATCTGCGCGGCTATGGTTTCGTCAAAGTGTTTCGGACGGTTGACCCACACGGCAACGCGGACTTTTGGGCGACCAACCGCTTGGACATGACCGATGCCCAGCGTCAACTCCTCGCTGACCGCACGTGGCTGGTGGAGGTGTACCATCGTGCCATTAAGCAGTTTACGGGTGTTGAACGTGGTCAGTTTCGCTTGGAGCGTTCGCAGCGCAACCACATCGGCTTGGCGCTGCGCGCTTATGTCCGTTTGGAACTGCATCGCTGGCACACTCGTGTCTCCATCTTCAACAGCAAATTGGACATCATTCGCGCTGCGGTTCGGCATTACTTGGCTCATCCTACCTATTGCCTGAACTCAACTGCGTAACTCCTAAGATATGCTCGTGAGGACATTTATCTAGCTACTAGATGTATAGTCCCGGAGTATAGTGGTACAGTATCCACGATACAAAAGGAAGCATTATGGCACAGGTACTTCACAACAGCGCCCGCACGACAG
>JACMMD010000661.1 GCA_014379235.1 Anaerolineae bacterium | reverse complement strand
CGATAGTCCCTGCTTTCCAACCCGGCCCGGCCACATCTTTCGCAAGGCGCATATCGCTCGGCGGCGATGAAAAGAAGAACCACACAGCGCGGGGCAGTTTAAGCTGTCGGGCATCCGGCGAAAACGGATGATTCCAGAAGCCGAAGCCCGCCGTCCCACGCAGCGAATTAGCAGCGCCAGAGGCCCGCGCCGTGACTGTCAGACGTAACGGTGGCCGCCAAGCGAACGCCATATCATCATAACGATAATCGGTGATCTGCGCGTTGCTGTAACCGTTCGCGGCGAGCGGCGGCAGCGTCAGAACCAGACCGTCGGCGCGGGACGAAACCTCGCCGCGCCCAATCTGCGCGACTTGCCAGCGTGGATGAAGCGTTCCATCCGCGAAATGTTCCTCAAAACTCATGGCGTTTCCTAAGCATTTCTTACGTTCGTCGATTTACGATCAACTGTAAGTTTACCCTTTTGCACAGCGTCGAGAGAGCAGTAAGGAAAGCTGTACACAAGTTGGATGGTTCGCCCCTGCAACCTGCCATCACTGTGAATATTTTCCGTCAAATGTCCGTTTATAGAATAAATGTTCTGTGATATAATTTGAGCGTAAAATACGTGCTTATCAACATGCAGTAAGCGGCAAAAACCGCGCTGTAAAGTGAGGATTTACCGTTGGACATTACATGGTACGGACATAGCTGCTTTCGTCTCAGCGAACGAGGCCGCACGACGATCATTACCGACCCGTTTTCCGACTCTATCGGACTGCCTGCGCCCAAGCTCAAGGGCGATGTAGTGACCATCAGCCACAATGCGCCCGGTCATAACTTCGTCGAGGCGGTGAAAGTGCAGCCTTACGTGCTGTCTGGCCCCGGCGAATACGAGATCGGCGGCGTATTCGTAATGGGTATCGCTCTACATGCCACCTCTGACACCAACGCAAGCTACAACGTGGCTTATACCTTCGAGTATGATAAACTGACGGTGCTGCACTTGGGCGACCTCAAGCATGTGCCGGAGCAGTCCACCATTGAAGCGTTTGGCGAGGTGAACGTTGCGCTCGTGCCGGTTGGCGGCGGCAACGGACTGACGGCCAACGAGGCCGCCGAAGTCATCGCGCTGATCGAGCCGAACTATGTGATTCCCATGCACTATGCGCTGCCGGGTATCGCCTTCGAACTCGACCCCGTAGACAAGTTCTTGCGGGCGATGGGCGTGAGTCAGGTGCAGGAAATGGATATGCTCAAAGTGCCGAGCGGTGAGCTGCCCGAACAACCTCAGGTGGTCGTGCTGAGGCCGCAGGTCTAACCACGATGTTTCCAGAAGGAATGGATATGACTGTTAAGCTGCTGATGAATTGGGACATCAAGCCCGGACGCGATCAGGACTATTTTGAGTTCGTCGTGCGCGAGTGGGTTCCCGGTATTACCCGCCTTGGACTACAGCCGACGGGCGCGTGGCTCACGGTTTACAGCAGCCGAACCGATTGTCCGCAAATTACCACCGAAGGCGTGGCCAAAGACATCGACGTGATGCGTTCCATCCTGCAAAGCGAGGATTGGGTATCGCTCCATGCGCGCCTGATGGAGTTCGTCAATAACTACCAGCAAAAAGTCGTTCGCACGTCAGGTGGCTTTCAGATGTAGGAATCAATGTAGGGGCACAATATATTGTGCCCCTACGCTTTATCCCCAAATTGTTCAACCATCAGGAAATTTAATCCGCAGCGGCGCTTGACTT
>JACMMD010000062.1 GCA_014379235.1 Anaerolineae bacterium | reverse complement strand
TTCTTCCGGCAGGGTGATGTCCAACAACGCGGCCACCTGCGCGATTTGGCCGGTGATGGCCTGTGCGCGGCCCTGTGCTTCGCTGCCGAAAATGTCAGCTTCTTCCGCCGTGAACACACGTCCGGCGCGTTCTTCTGCGTATAACTCGCTGACATAGCCTTGAAGGTCAGTCAGCCCCTGGTCGATTTGCTGGTGCTGCGTGGCATCGACTTCGCTGACCATCGGGCTAACGTTGTCGTAAACCACGATCAAGCCGCCGAGAATGTCCTCGATGTCCGACAGGCGCGAGATGACCACGAAATCCGACTGTGTTGATTCATCGCCTGCGACGAAGCGCGAGTCACGCCACGCGGCGAAATATTCGCTCATGGTGGGAACCATCACCACCAGCGCGGTAAAGGCATCTTCGTTGGTCGGCTGCCACGCTTCGGCATCAGCCACGAGGTCGTCGGTGAAACCGCGCATACTTTCGGCGGCAGTCACCAGCACATCAGCATCCGGCAGCAGTTCACCGAAATCGGCTTCGCTGTTCAGGTTCAAGTCGGCTGCGACACCGCTCGAATAATCCTCGCGGGTGCCCCACAGCGTCGTTTCCAGAACGCCGAACAGGTTGCCGGGACGCTCCAAAACGCTGCCATCGCGCAGGTTCAAATCAAAGTTGACGCCGCCTTCGGGATCATCCGCGCCGGATGCGCCCGCGTCCAAAATCACATCGTATTCTGACAGGCTCGGCACACCAGCGACCACGCCTTCGACCTGTTCGTAGAGCGGGCTGGCCGCCAGCCATGCATCTCTGGCGTTGAGCAGTGCCGTAATCGTTTCGAGGCGACTGCTGCTCCACAGCGCTTCATAGTCGAAGTCGACTGCTTCGGCCAATGTGTAATACTCCGCTGCGGCTGTTTCTAGACGAACGGCACTGGCTTGCAGTTCCACTAGATTAGCTTGCAAATAGTCTTTGATGCCGCTCAAATCGGCGGAGTCTTGCGCTTGCACGGTGCTGATCGAAACCACGAGCAGCAGGGCAATAAGAATTACTCGCTTCAAAATCGTTCCCCTTAACCACCACAATCATGTAAACATCGAACTGCCTCAACCATACAGTAGGCAGTCTGATAGTGTCCACAAGGGTCGTTAAATGCCAAATTTCACAATCGTGCGTGACTTAGTTCGATGTTGATGAGTCGAGACTTAATGCAGTTGGGGTTCAATCTTGAACGTGGGGATAAGCCAGAGTTGACTGTGGTTACACATCAAAATATGCTGTTGTGAACACAGTCTAGTAGGGGCGTTTAATTAAACGCCCTTAAGCCCTAGCTGATAGTTCGCGCCATCGGCAGTACCATTGTAAACGCGCTGCCCTGTCCCGTCGTGCTGTGGACGGTGAGGTAGCCTTCATGCGCTTCGGCAACGGTGCGCGAAACAAATAGACCTTGCCCAAGCCCACGCGGGTCAAGCAGTTTGCCGCTTGGGGTACGCGCTTCACCGCGATAGAAACGCTCGAAAACGTGCGGTAGGTCTTTATCCGAGATGCCGACACCCGTATCGACCACCTGAATAGTGATGTGGTTATTGTCGTTGAGGTTCGCGGCGAGCACGATGTGCCCGTTGGCTTCGGTGTAGCGGATGGCGTTCATCAGCAGATGACCGAGCGCCCAACGCAGGCGGTTGGCGTCGCCAATCAGGTGCAGGTGAGACAGGTCGCGCAGCATTACGGTCACATCCAACCCGGCGCGCTTGACTTCGGGCGTCATGCCGTTGACCACGTTCCAGACCAGCGCTTCAATATCGACAGGCTCTTGGCGGATGTCGAACGCGCCCGCACTCATCTCCGAAACATCGAGCAGTTCAACGATCATGCGGTCAAGTATATCAACGTTGCGGCTGATGATCTCCAGCGAACGGCGGCTTGGCGGGCGGTCAGGCTCTTGGCCCAGAATAACCTCGCTCATGCCCTTGATAGCGGCCATCGGTGTACGGAGTTCGTGCGAGATGGCGGTGATGAACTGATCTTTGAGACGTTCGGACAGCGTATCGCGGGTCACGTCACGCATGACGATCATCGTGCCGAGTCGGTGGCCTTCACTGTCGCTGACGGCGGCCAGCTTCGCGCCGACGATCATGTTGTTGATCTGGACGCGCACGGGTTCGCCCAACGGGGCAAGCTCGGTATCGAACTCCATCTGGTCGCTGTGGGCATCGAACAGCCGCCCAAGATCGCTTTCCCAGAATGCCTTCGTGCTGCCGAGTAATTCGCGGGCGGCATCGTTAATCAGCACGATACGCCCTTCGAGGTCTTGCATCACCACGCCTTCGCCAATGGTGGCGAGGATGCCGTTTAGTCGTTCGAGTTCGACATCGCGCTGATGCAGGGCGCGCCGAAGCTGCTGGTTACGCTCTCCAAGTTCACGCGCCTGTTCAAGCTCCGCGATTTGCTGATCGCGTGAGCGACGGTCTAGCCCGCGATAGAGACGGCTGAATAGATTCGCGGTGGCCGAACCGAGTCGATCAACACGGCTTAACATACCTGTAATTTCTTGGGGCGGTGGGTTCGAAGGCGGCTGTTGGCTCATAAGCGGTTTACTTTACCCGTTTGACATCGTGTAAAAGGACACGCAGTTCTTCAAAGTCTGGCAAGGGCTTACCGATTACCTGATCGACTCCCGCATCGGTGAGCAGCGCATCGCGTTCTTGCTCGTTGAGCGTGAAGGCCGTCATCAGCACAATCGGCATCGAGCGCATCCGCGACGCAATCTCGTTGCCCTTCTTCCCCGGCATACGAATATCCATCAACGCGAATTCAGGCATCTGTCCAATATAAGTGCCAGCCTCGACAGTATCGAGCCAGTCCCAGACTTTCTGCCCGTTTTCAAACGTCATCGTTGTGTGTCCCCAAACCTGACACATCATGGCGACGAGGTTGCGAATATCGGCCTCGTCCTCAGCGATCAACCACGTCAAATCAGACTCCATTGGTTTCCTACCTTCGATGATTATATTCAGTATAGAGGAATCATGCACAAAAATTACAAAACGTTTGCTTAATCGCAGGCAGAAACATATTATTATTGTGAGAGGGTACGGAATCGGTTAGAGAACGCTGCGGAATAACCAACGAGGAGTCGCGCTTTGTCTACGTGGATGGTTGTCGAAGACGAGCCAGATATTTACGAAGTGCTGCTGGCGATGTTTGAGATGTGGGGGATTGAAGGCGTGGCGTTCGTCGATGGCGAAGAGGCCGCTGCGTGGATTGACGATGTGGACACCGGACGCTTTCAAGGCGAACTGCCTGAACTGGCACTGTTGGACATTCGTTTGCCGGGAAATATCAGCGGGCCGATGGTAGGCGAACGCCTGCGGAAAAGCCCGGTGTTGGGACAGGTGGCCATCGTATTGAGTACGGCCTACAAGCTGTCGTTGGATGAAGAAAATAAGGTCAAAGAGCAGGCGGGCGCGGACAAGCTGATGTATAAGCCGCTGCCGAAATTCAACGAACTGCAACGTGTATTGGAAGAAGTGATCGCCTTGCGCCGCCAGAAGATCGTACCACAAGCGCCTGAGCCGAAGCTGCCAGAGCGAAATGGCACCGAGCGCAAATCGCCGGAACGAAAGTAAGGAACAGCAAATATGCACAATGTTGCGCCTTCACGCGCCCTCGTGCGACGTGCCCGCCAGTTATTGCAACTGGCGCTCGTCGTTATCGTCATTGGCGTGTTCATCGTCGTAATCAGTATCGCGCTTTCGGTTATCCGGCTTGTGCCTCCAAGCGTCTTGGCTTACGATACGTTTCTTAAAATCCTGCTGGTTATCGGTGTCATTGTGGTTATCGCTGGCTTGGGAATCATCATCCGCGCGATCACATGGAAAACCGATAACGATCTCGCGCTGATCGTGGGTGAGTTCTTGGCAGAGAATCTAGATGCTCAGTACACCTTTATCCGCAACGTCAGTAAGTTGGGATTAGGTTACATCGACGCGGTGCTGGTTGGGCCACCCGGCGCGCTAGTGTTTCGTATCACTGACCGCGAAGGTATCTTCGCCAACGAAGGCGCGGATTGGCTGCAACAGAATGGCAAGGGGGAGTGGTTGCCGGCCTCACGCATGGATTTAACCCGTGAGGAAGTCGTAGACATCAAGGCCCTGCGCGATTATTTAGCCAAGCGTGGACTAGTGGATGTGGCTGTATTCGGGATCATCGTCTTTACACAGGGTGAACCGAACACGCAGGTGTTGGTCAAAGAGCCGAAAGTCCCCGTCAGCTATTTACATTCGCTGGTGGAAAACTTGGAAACGAACTATCTGGCGAAAGCGCGCATCGAGCCGCAGATCGCCGCCGAGATCGTGCGGATGCTGTATGACCACTGATACGACAAGCCGCGAGGTAAGCGCCTAAATGCCCCCCGGTTTGTTGTTAGCTCCGGTTGGGGCAGGCAAGACGGAATTCGCATTAGAGCAGATCGTGGCGACAGCACAGGCGCAGCCCTTTGCGCCCATATGGGTGCTGCTGCCCACCGAACGTCAGAAAGACGCTTTTCGCCAGCGCCTCATCGAGCGCCCATCGGGGCAGGGTACTGCGGCGCAGCGCGGTGTTTATTTCAACATCGAATTCTTCAACTTCTACGAGCTTTACATTCGGCTGTTGGATATGGCCGGCAAGCCGCCGCGCCATCTCGATTACCGTGCGGATACGGCGCGTTTCCGATTGTTACGCACAGTGCTGCGCGGCTTGAAACGTGACGGTCAACTGCGAGTGTTCGCGCAAATCGCGGACAAACCCGGCTTCGTCAGCGTGATCGCAGACTTCATCTACGAGCTAAAAGGCAACGTTATCCCGCCGGAAGTGTTTGAGGCTGCTGCGGCCACTCGCACCGAGAAAGACCGCGAACTCGCCCGCATTTACAGCGCTTATCAAAGCCTGCTGATCGAACACAACATCGTAGACCGCGAAGGTCAGGGCTGGGTGGCGCTGGAAGCCGCGCACAAAAACTATGATCTTGGCGCGGACGTGGCGCTGCTGGTAGTCGATGGCTTCGACCAATTTACGGTACTGCAAGCGCGGCTGGTGGCGCTGCTGGCCAGTCGGGCGCAAAACGCGCTGCTTACGCTTACGGTTGTGCCGGGACGAGAAGGTACGGTTGGCAGGCGCTTCTGGCAGGCGCAAGACCGCTTATTGACGACTTTCCTCGACGAGATGGGCGAAGAACTGACGATGATGCAGTCCGCGAGGCTGGGAGTCGAGAGGCGTCCGTCACCGCTGCTGTATCTCGCCAATCAAATCTTTCACCCTGAAGCTATGGAAGTGCAGCCTTCAGCCGGCCACTTACGGCTGATTGAAGCGCCGAACCCGACGCAAGAAGTCGGTGCGCTGCTGCGAGAAGTCAAGCGCCTGCTGCTGCGGACGGCATCCGAAGGCGAAGTTCGCCCTGATGATGTGCTGATCGCGTTGCGCGATTGGGGACGTTACGCCGCCCAGTTCGCCGCTTTGGCCCGCAGCTACGGTGTACCTGTGGCGCTGCATTCCGGCGAACCGCTCATCGAGAACCCGGCCATCATCGCGCTGCTGGATT
>JACMMD010000660.1 GCA_014379235.1 Anaerolineae bacterium | reverse complement strand
TGGACGAACGGTCAAGTGGAGCGCATGAATCGCACCCTCAAAGAGGCGACAGTTTACCGCTACTACTATGACACCCATCAGCAGCTTCGTGAGCATCTGGCGACCTTCTTGATGGCGTATAACTTTGCCAAGCGGCTCAAGACACTCAAGGGACTAACGCCCTATGACTACATCTGTCAGCAGTGGCAAGCGCAGCCCGAACGTTTCCTATCCGACCCGTCCCACAATCACTTTGGGACTGTACACCTAGAGCCTTATAGCCGACGGCTGATCGCTGACAAGCTGAGAGCTAGTACGTCAGCGCTTGCGCCAGCTTGAGCAGACTCAAATCCGGCGCTTTGGTACGGCCCACTACTTCAGACAACGGCGTTCGCACAATCTCGCTTTTCATCAGGCCGACCAACACGCCATGTTCGCCGCCAACCAATGAATCCGTCGCTGCTGCTCCTAAGCGTGTGGCTAAAATACGGTCAAATGCGCCCGGTGCGCCGCCGCGCTGCACATGTCCCAGCTTGGTTACGCGCACTTCTTCGTAGCCGCCGACTTCTTCATTCGCTTCAAAATAGGCTTGCAGTTTATCCGCATTGTAAGTCGCGCCCTCGGCCACGACGATGATGGCGTGTTTCTTGCCGCGTTCTCTAGAGAGGCGCAGTTCTTCCGCGATTTGTTCCGGCGTGATTTCGTATTCAGGGATGACGATACATTCCGCGCCGCCCGCGATGCCGGCCATCAACGCCAGATAACCGCAGCTTCGCCCCATCACCTCGACCATAAACGCGCGTCGATGCGACGATGCCGTTACTTTAAGACGGTCTATCGCTTCGAGCGCGATGTTCAGGGCCGTATCGACGCCAATGGTGATCTCCGAGCCAACGAGATCGTTATCAATCGTAGACGCGACGCCCACCACCGGAAAGCCCGCTTCGGAGAGTACATGCGCCCCGGTTTGTGAGCCATTACCGCCGATCACCACCAGTCCTTCAATACCTTTGGCGCTCAGATGGTCGAGCGCGGAACGACGGCCTGCTTCGGTTTTGAACTCTGGAGCGCGGGCGCTGCCCAGCATCGTGCCGCCCTGTTGGATAATCCCGCCCACGTCGCGGGCAGTGAGCGCTTGAATATCCCCGTCGATCAAGCCCGCGTAGCCGTTGCGAACGCCGAACACCTCGCAATCATGATCCAACCCGATTCGCACGACAGCCCGAATGGCCGCATTCATACCGGGAGCATCGCCACCGCTGGTCAATACCGCAATACGTTTCATCGCTTATTACCTTATCGTCCGATTTGGCCGCTGGCGCTATTATGACACTTACCCACTCGTCAGTGAAAGAAACGCATTAAAAAACAGTGAAACAACTTGGAGCTTAATCATCAGGACTATATAATAGGATGGTGGAATTCTCCACCATTGTAGACCTACGTTGCTCTACCCGCTCCATCAGTTCAAAGTATATCGACCATGAAAGTTGTAAATAGCAAGCCGCTAGATACCCCTTCATACACACCCAATTCTATTACAGAGTCCGAGCGTTTCCTGCAATCAGCGCTGGATGCGCTTTCGGCACACGTCGCTATTCTGGACGAAAACGGAACGATCATTACCGTGAACGCAGCATGGCGGCGCTTTGCCGATGGCAATGCTTATGTAGGCAGCGCTTACGGTATTGGCACGAATTATCTGAACATATGCGAAGGCGCGGCGGGCAGCTTTGCTGACGAAGCGCCTGAAGCCGCCATTGGAATCCGCCGTGCGATGGCTGGCGAATTGGATGAGTTCTACCTCGAATATCCGTGCCACAGCCCCGCCGAAAAGCGCTGGTTTGCCGTACGCGTCACCCGTTTCCAGTGGGATATGGGTGTACGGGTGATCGTCGCGCATCAGAACATCACGCGCTTGAAGACGATTGAGCAGGAATTACGCGATAAGGAATGGCGACTGCGCTCGATAGTCGATCATATCCCCAGCGGTCTGGTGATTTTCGGCACGGACGGCACGATTGAATCGATCAACCCGGCGATGTCGGGCATCTTCGGCTACAAACCCAAAGAAGTTGTCGGCCAGCATATTCATCTGCTGCTAGCGGATTTTCAGCCGGAAAACAGCGGCGGCTCGAAAGAACGCGAAACAACGGGTTATCGCAAAGATGGCTCTGGCTTCCCGGTTTCGTTCGTCGCCAGCAAGATGACGCTCGACGAACGCGAGTTGTTCACCGGAATCGTACAGGATATTTCCGAGCGCAAGCACGGTGAACTCGAACGGCTGGAAAACGAACGTCTGCGGATGGCGCTGGAAAAAGAGCGCGAAATCCGCGAACTTAAAGATAAATTTCTCGGCATGATCTCGCACGAGCTTCGCACACCGTTGGCGCAGATTTTGTTGGCCAGCGATATGCTGCGGCATTACAGTCACTTGAGCGACGCAGAAGAAAAAGAGCAGTACCTCGACGTGATTAAGACACAGGTCGAGCGCCTTTCCGCGCTGGTCAATGACGTGCTGATCTTCACGCGCACGGAAAGCTCACCGGAGTTCTCGCCCGAAACCGTCAACCTAGAAACCTTCGCGTATGAGATCGTCAAAGAGATGCAGTTCGTCTCCAAAGATCATCAGATCATCTTCTACAGCAAAGGCGATTTGAGCGGGGCACAGGTAGACATCAAACTGCTCCATCAAGCCAGCTCTAACCTGCTGTCAAACGCCATCAAATACTCGCCGGAGCGCAGCAGCATCATGTTTGAAGTGCGCCGCGAAGGTCGTTATGCGGTGGTGACGATTAGTGACAAAGGTATCGGCATCCCCAAAGCCGATTTGCCGCGTCTGTTCCAGCCGTTCCAGCGCGCCAGCAACGTCAACAACTTACCGGGAACGGGACTTGGGCTGGCGATTGTCAAGCAGGCGCTTGAACTGCACGATGGCACGGTCAGCGTCAAAAGCAAAGAGAACGTCGGCACAACTTTCACGCTCAAGCTGCCCGTGTTCGCAGGAGAATAGGCAGCAGTGGCGCAGTTTCCAGCACCGCGCACGGGCGAAGTCATCATTCGCGCTCGTTATCTGGCCATCAATAGCGGATTCACAACTGGCGAAGTCGCCGGAGAAGTTGTTGACGTTGGCGCTGGCGTGGGCAACTATGCGGAACAGGATACGCTGTTGGCGCTCAACGTCGAATATAGCAGCATTTCCGACTCTGGCGGCTACTTCGCCGCCGAAGCCATTCGCACGATTCCTATCGCTAACGCCACGCCGGAGATTGTCGCGCTTGCGGGGAGCGGCATCACGGCCTCAATCGTGCTCAACGAAGTGGCGTACAATGCATTCGGAAACAGTCAATTGGTTCTCATTACGTCGGCGGCGCAGGGAGTCGGTCATATCGCCGTTCAGCTTGCAAAACTTGCGGAGCAGCGCGTTATCGGCCTTTACAAAACCGATGAACAGCAAAAGCTGCTGCTTGAACTCGGCTGTGATACGGTAGTGCATAACGCCGATACCGCGAAACTTCCCAACAATATCGATATTCTTTTTGAAACTGACGGTCAGCGCTGTGATGACTGTGTTTCACACCTCGCCATGAACGGTCAGCGCATAACCGTTGTTCCGCAGACGACGAACACCGCTAACGAATTCTGGCTGCCCGCGTACTATCGTGAATATGGCCCGCGCCATTTGACGCAGCTATACGAACTGCATCGCGCTGGCACAATCCGCGTCATGATCGACCCGATGCCGTTTATAGGCGCAAAGTCAATCACCGATGCGCTAGAATATGTTAAACGCGGAGAAAACATCGGTCAGGTCGTGGTGCGCTTTGATTAGTTTGATCTCAACCGTATTGAACGAGGGCGAGAGCATTCGCCCGCTCATGGAATCGCTGACGAGGCAGACGCGCCAGCCCGACGAAGTGGTCATTGTTGATGGTGGCAGCGCCGATAACACCGT
>JACMMD010000659.1 GCA_014379235.1 Anaerolineae bacterium | reverse complement strand
TGATGCCCCGCTTCAAATATTGCGCCACTCGCTCGTCTCCTTTTGCAACCAGCCGCGCATCGCTGCGCTGACGGCCTGCGGCTGTTCCAAAGTGCTTAAATGACCGCAATCCTCGATAATGACCAGCGCGGCGTTCTGTACAAGCGCCATCGTTTCTCGATGCCATTCCACGCTGCACAACACATCTTGCCGCCCTGTCAAAACTAGCGTCGGACACGTCACCCGCCGTAATGTTTCAGTGTTGTCAGGCCGATTCATGGTGGCCGTCGCTTGCCGGATAAAGGCTTCGCAGCCAACCGACTGCGCCATCGCTCTGATCGTTGGCGTCAGGTCATGGCGATTGCGCGTCAGCACGGGCAGCAGATGGTCATCGGTGATTTCGTCAAAACGCCCTGTCTTAGCCAAGTCGATATACATCCGATAAGTCTCGATTTGCTGGCTGGTGAACGCTCGATGATTGGTGTCTAACAGTCCCAAGTGTGTCACCTGTTCCGGTACTTGCCGTATGATCTCGAACGCAACTAATGCGCCCATTGATAAACCTGCGACTGCGAAGCGTTCCGGCGCATCTTGCAATACACGCGCTGCCATGTCCGAAACGCTGTCGTCGTGGGTCAGGTCAGCGCAATGAACTTCGGCCACATCGCTGATATCCGCTGCCTGCTGCGACCATAAACGTTCGTCGCATAGCAGACCCGGCAGCAGAATCAACGTCGGCTTGTCCACTGCTTACCACAAGCGCTCCGATGCCATTGCCGCACCTTGTGCCATCGCCTCGAACTTGGCGTAGGCGATGTCGGGATGAACCGCGCCGAAACCCGCGAACGTGCCAAAGCCGCAGTCCGTACCGGCCAGCACCCGTTCGCGTCCGACGATATTTGCAAACTTGACGATGCGCTCCGCGATCAGCGCCGGATGCTCGATGAAGTTGGTGGTGCTGTCCAGAACGCCGGGAATGAGAACTTTGTCGTCGGGGATGTCGGCCTCGGCCCAGATGGCCCACTCGTGAGCGTGGCGTGGATTGGCAGCCTCAAACAGAATCGCCCCCGGCTTGGCTTTCAACACAACGTCGATGATCTTGTCCAGCGCGATGTCGCAGTGATGCGGTCCCTCGTAGTTGCCCCAACACAGGTGCATCCGAACCGAGTCGAAAGGGACGTTACTCAGCGCGTAGTTCAGCGATTCGACCTGCATTTCGGCAAAGCGGATAAATTCTTCGTCGCTGGCATCGCGGAATTTGATGTGGCGGCCCATCGCCAGATCGGGGCAGTCTACTTGCAGCGTTAGACCTGCGTTGACGATGGCTTCGTATTCGATCTTCATCACTTCCGCAAGGGCTTGCAAGTACGCCTCATGCGAGGGGTAGTATTCGTTGGGCTGGAACACGGCGATCACACCGGGAGAGGCAGCGTTCATGAACGCCTCTTGCGCGCCTGCTGCTTCCTTCGCGGCCACCAAATGCTCGATGTCTTTGTGCAGCGGCTCTAAGTCTTTGATCTGGATTTCGCGGCGACAGATCGGGCGGAAATACTTGGGTGTACCGCCTTCTTGAGCCAAGCGGTCACGGTACGCTGGGTACTCATCAAGGTCTTTAGGAGTGGCACGCGGCACTTCGCCAATCTCGAAGCCAGTCAAGCGATGGCGTATGTAAGTCGCGTAACTGATTTTGCTCATCTCACCGTCGCTGATGATGTCGATGCCGGCCTTGATCTGCTTGGCGGCGGCTTCTTTGACTGCCTGTTCCATCGTGGCGTTGAACGCTCCCGGCGCAATCGGCTCGTCTTTATCCTGCGCGAACAGCATGTCAACGACAGGCTGCGAGCGTGGCAGGCTGCCGACGTGAGTAGTCAGGATGCGTTCTGTGCTGCGGTTCATGGCCATCGGGTTAGATGCCCTTGCTCAGTTTTTCCATCATCTCTTGCCTGACGGCGGCGTAGTTTTCCGGCTTAATCATCTTGCCACGCTCGTCGGCGAAGAAACCGAACTCTCGCGCTTGCTGTTCGATATGCGGGGCCCAGATGGGGTCTTTACCCGTGAACACCTCGTGCGATTCGAGTACCGCGAAAATCCACGCGGGTTCGTCGCTGATATTCTCGAAGCCGCGATATATTCCCGGCGGCAGGGTGATCGTGTCCCATTGTCCGATGGTGGCTTCGCCTTCGGGTTCGCCTTCGGGGTCGTTGCCCCAGTAAAAGCGCCATTGTCCACTGAGCGGTACGAACAATTCAATATAGTCGTGTGTGTGGTAGGCGGGGCCGCTACCGGGAGGGGCGTTGACCATGCCGATCTGGAATTTATGCGGTGACGTGATCGCTGGCTCAAATTCGGGGTTTTCGCTGGCAGTGTCGCCAATCACCGAATAATTCATGCGCTGATGACTCGGCAAAATGCTGTCGATGAACATCAACGGGATGCCCTGATGTTTTAGTTCGTCAAAGCGCACAATGCGCTGCATCATCTCTTCGTTGGAAACTTTTGGATGCGGCAATTAAAGCCCCCTAAATAAGTTTGCATACGTATGCAAAACAGTTTAGTGATGATTGTATAATTTGTCAAATTTTCATTTTGACGTGGCTTTTTGCTGCAAGCGATACCTGAAAAGGTCGTTAAAGTGTCAACTAAAGACGTGAAAATGCCTCAAAGGTGATTCGTTGGGCGATTTCTTGACTACGTATTCATAACTGTCTATACTCTGCAAAAGTGGCTGTGGATTTTGATGCTGGCTATGAGGCTCTAGAAAGAGGTTTCCAATGGCAAAGGACAACAACGCGGTTCAGGACGGTTCAAACGCAAACGCGAGTCCCGCGCCGACCAATGGCATAGTCGCCGCATCGTTGGCGGGATTGATGCCGAAGGACTATTCGATCTCGATAGACCGTTACAATCGCGGCGGCACAGACCGCTTCTTGCTCAACCCGCCTACCGAACGCAAACAGACCATGCGTGGTTTCGAGCCGGAATACATGGACATCATTGACTACATCGTCCGCATCACACACCGGATATGGGAAGAGGGCGCTGTCGGCTATATCTACGACACCTATCGCCATGATGCGCGGGTATATGACGACACGGGTTTGAAGTATGGGCGTGATCGCGTGGTGGCGGAAACGGCCATCAGCATCAATGGCTTCCCCGATAACCGTGCTTACGCTGATGATGTTATCTGGGCCGGCAGCGACGAGGTGGGCTTTCACACGTCGCACCGGGCAGTGAACATCGGACACAACACGGGCTATACGCGCTTCGGCCCGCCGACGGGCAAAAAGGTTTTCTATTGGGTTATTGCCAACTGCGTCTCCATCGAGAACGAGATTTACGAAGAGTGGGTGCTTTATAACAGCGGCTCTATACTCAAGCAGTTGGGTCACAACTTGTTTGATGTGGCCCGCGAACTCGCTCCACAGACGGATTTCAGCGGACTGCGCGACCTGCGGTTTGGCGAACCGGAACGTTTACCCGGTCAGGGCAAGCCGCCCGTTTATCCAGCGTCAACGTCGGGGCGTTTCGATGTCGAGGATTTCATTCGGCGTGCTTATCACGAAATCTGGAACTGGCGTTTGCTGAATAAGCTGCACGACTATTATGTGCCTAACGTGCGCGTTCACAGCGCGACAGACCGCGAGATGTATGGCATCGGCAGCTATAAATCGTTTATTCTGTCGATGCTGGCTATGTTCCCCGACGCGGCGCTGCATATCGACTTCATATATTGGATGGGCAACGACGCCGAAGGCTACCGCACCAGTGTACGTTGGAGTTTGGTCGGCACACATCGCGGGCCGGGTATCTATGGCAAGCCTACGGGTAAGCAAATCTATATGTGGGGCATCACACAGCACATTATCAAAGACGGCAAAATTAAAGAAGCGTGGATGATGTTCAACGAGTTCGCGGTGATACAGCAGCTTGTGAGCTACGAAGCGAGATAACTGTTTAGGGCGAGGCACGCTTTGCCCCATGCAGGTGGTTTAACCCCTCCCTAAATCCCTCCCCGCAAGCGGAGAGGGACTTTAAAAATCCTTCCCTGCTTGCGGCTAGGGGGACAAGGTGGCGCGTCAGCGCCGGAAGGGGTTCATTGCCTGAAGTTCTGGTTATCTTGATGCCTATGGGCGAGGCATGCCTCGCCGCTACAAAACGACTTTTCGGCAAACAGGGGAAGCCAATGGCGCGTTTGTTCGGGATCGCAGGGGTGCAGATGTCGGTGGTCGCGTGGGATGCTAACGCTACCATCGACAAAATGGCGCAGATCACCCACCAGATCGGGCGCAGTTTTCCTTGGGTGCAGATGATTATCTTTCACGAACTGTGCGCCGCCGCGATGGTGCAGTTCGATGCTATGCCCGATACTGACGTTTGGAACGGCCTTCAGCAACCGATACCGGGACGATTCACGGATCGCCTTTGCGACGTCGCCCGCCGCGAGAAGAAGTGGATTCTTCCCGGCTCATTATATGAGCGCGATGGCGATAAGACTTATAACACGGCGGTGGTCATCTCACCCGAAGGC
>JACMMD010000658.1 GCA_014379235.1 Anaerolineae bacterium | reverse complement strand
TCGATTACGAGACGAATATTCTGCCGTGGGTTGGGCATCGCATCGGCGTTACAGGCGAGGCCGATATGTCCACGCCGGGAGAATATGCGCTCATTATGCCCGTTGATCCCGGTTCCAGCGCGGGCGCACTCGCGGATTTCGAGTCGTTGATTGCCAGTACATGGGGTGAAGGCACGTCGCTCAGTTCCATACAGGGGGTGACGGTGTATACGAGCGGAACGGCAAGTGTCGCATTTGCTTCCAACGTCGGCGTGGTCATCGCCGGCCCGGAAGCGATTGTCTCTGGCGCGTTAGGCATCGTGCGTGGAGAACCGTCGTTAGCCAGTGACGCTGCCTTCATGCGTATTCGCGCCGCGCTGCCGTTGGACTCCGCGTGGGCACATGCTTACTTCAGCGGCGAGTTTCTGGCGGAGCAAATCGGGCCGCAGGGTGTCGCAGGCGCGCAGGAGTTCGAACGCTTCCTGTTTGAATCGACACCTTCACAGTCCGAGATCGAAACGGCGCTGCTCGAAGTCGATTGGATTGAGGGCGTAGGCTTCGCCATCGAACTAGAAGATGAGGAATTAACGTTCAGCGGCGCGGTCACGGTAGACGCGCAGTACACCGCGCCGTCTCACGCTTCCGAACTGCTGCCCTACATCCCCGACAAGGCGTTCTATGTACTGGATTCGCGCAATTTAGGCGAGATCGGACTGAGCGGCGCGGCATTATTTACGCTAATTCTGGGCCCGTCAGTAGACAGCGTTTTCAATAACATCGTAGCCAGTCTCGAACAAGCGGCCACGCCGACACCTGTGCCGATGCCCTCTTTTGACGATAACGTTGCTCAGGCGCGGATGATGTTCTCGATGGTGGCGGCTCAATTCGGCATGACGGTTGATGAGTTCGTAGACGCCTTTAGCGGCGAATTCGCGGTTACGGTGTTCCCGGCTGAGGGCATGGCCTTCGACAGCGTACCCGGACTTGGCGGCGCGGCGTTCATGCAAAGCGATAATCCCGACGAAATCATCACAGCGTTGGATACGCTGCTGCCGAATTTGAATGAGTTTGGCGCAGGTACTGCAAGCCTCGAACGGCACGAAGAAAGCATCGACGGCGTTGATGTGGTGATCTGGTCAGATAATGACAGCGACTTGCTCGGTTACGGCGCTCTGGATGGGAGCGTGGTGTTTTTGGCCACTGGTAACGCCCTGTCTATAGCCATCGCCGGACGCAGCGAACAAGCGCCTGCGATCAACATTGAAGGCGATGCTTTTGTCTACTTCAACGTGAGCGGCTATATCGCTGCGATGACCAATACGCCGATGGGCGCGGATGGCTTCACACCATTCATGGAGATCGCGGAAGTCAGCTCACAGTTTGATGCCGCAGACGCGACCTTTGACATTCAGGATGACGGTGTGTTCGTGGGGCGCGTGACCTTCTATCTGGCAGAAGGCGCGTAACTGCTTCATGCCGATACTTGTAGGGGCGACGCATGCGTCGCCCTTTTATTGATCTGGTAAATTAGTGTACATGGCTTTGAATCGCTGGCGTAACTTCATTCTGTTCGTCTTGCTGCTTGGCGGATTCGGGCTACGCTTGGCACTGCATGACTATCACGGGCTAGAAGGCGACGATGCT
Source organism: Anaerolineae bacterium (assembly GCA_014379235.1). GTDB lineage: Bacteria > Chloroflexota > Anaerolineae > Aggregatilineales > Phototrophicaceae > JACMMD01. The sequence continues at coordinate 2,052 of JACMMD010000658.1, read as the reverse complement.
TTCAGCCTTGCGCTGTCACATAATGACACGGGCGAACTGGTATCTGGTTTGATGACCCTGCGGCTGGATGTGCATCCGCCGCTGCATTTTCTGGCTCTCAAGGGTTGGACAGCGCTGGCGGGCGAAAGTTTGCTGGCGCTGCGCTTGATGAACATCCTCGCGGATGTGCTGGCGGGAGCGCTCCTAGTTCGTCTGGCAGGGCGCGCTTTTGGTCAACGTGCGAGTATCCTCGCGCTGGCTTTGTGGCTGCCTGCTCCCCTGCTGATCTACGCCGATAATCTGATTCGCATGTACGCGCTGCTTGTGCCGTTGGTGACAGGCGGCGCGTTATGTGTTGTCGAAGCGCCGCGTTCAAAGCGGGCAGCGTGGTGGTACATCGGTGCGGCGGGCTTCGCGCTGGCGGCCATGTGGTCACATATTCTGGGCGTGGTGGCGCTGGCTGCGTATGCGGCTGGCATCATCTCAAATATATTTCTCCGTATTAAGGGCGACCCAGCGAGTCGCCCCTACAAATCTGCTCTTATGGGCATTGGCGCGTTGATGGTGGCGGCAGTGCTATATCTGCCGTTCGCGCTGCCTGTGCTGGATGTCTACCGCTCCGGGCGAACGTTGGGCGCTGAGTTCAGCCCGGTGAATTTCACCTCGCCGCTCGAAATTCCCGGCACTATTCTGGCAACCACGCTGGCGCATCGAGCGCTGAATTCACCGCTCGTAGGGTTGATCGTGCTGCTGCTGTTCGCGGCGGGGTCGATCTGGCTTTTGTCCAAAGTGCGTCGTGTAGGGGCAAGGCGTGCCTTGCCCCTACTGCTGATGACGTGGGTAGTTATCATCGCACTGAGTGTCCTCGCATGGGCGGCGGGCTTCTATAAGCCGCGTTATCTCGCGCCGTTCGTGCCGCTGATGCTGGCGACATGGGCGGGGATTATTTTAATTAACATACGGGTAGGGGCGCTTCGCCAAGCACCCCTACGGTTGGTCGCTTTAGTTATACTTTTCGTGGTTACGCTGACGGGGCTTGTGACTGACCTCAAGCGTGATGGGCGCGATGATTGGGTAGCGGCGGCGCGGTTCGTTCAGCAGCGCGAACGTCCCGGCGATTCGATCATCGTCATACCGGATTGGGGGCAAGAGGCGTTCCGCTTTCACTATAACGGTGATGCTCCGATAACGGGTATTTTGCCGCAAGTCGGCGCGGATGTTGACCTTGATGCTGCGCTGAATCCGTTGGTCGATGGCCGTGATCGCGTATGGCTCATTCGCTATCAGACGGAAGTGTCTGACCCTGTTGGGCGCGCTAACGACTGGTTTCGAGCGCGGGCGGTTACAGTGACGGAAGCCTTCCCGATCAGTGTTCAGGTCATCCTCTACGATTTCATGGTGACGGTAGACGCACTGCCGCCGGATGTGCGTCCGATGGATGTGCAGTTTGCCGATGTCGCAGCGCTGCGCGGTGCGATGCTGCCGCTCACTCGTGGCAGCACGACGGATACGCGCCTGCATCCGCCGAGCAATTGGGTACAGGTGATTCTGTACTGGGAGTCGCTGCAAGGGGGCGCGGATTTCGTGCCGCGAGTGCGCTTCACCGACAGTTTCGGGCAGGTGTATGGCGCGGCGTTGGAGCGCGATAATGATCTACTGCGGCGTTTTCCGGTGGCGACTTGGGAAGCGGGTCGTATCTACGAAGTGGTTTACGATCTCAATTTGAATCCGGCTACGCCGACGGGAGTCTACAATATCGAAGTCATGGCGCTCGACCCGTCGACAGGTGAGCCGATGCTTTCAACGGGCGCGGACGCGGGTGAGTATTGGGCGGTGGCGGGACAGTTCGAGATAGAGTTCTGAGTCAAGAAGGTTCGAGGCACAAGGTTCGAGTAAAGGCTAAAAGCTGACTATTGATGGATAGGCAACAAAAAACACGCCTTGTGGCGTGTCATTTTCTCAAGAAATTTACTTTTGGTTCAAGGTTAAAAATGTCTATTAGAACAGAGTGTATCGCGCAGATCGGGATCGCGCAAGGGGTATACAAATAATTCCTAAATTTTCTCATAAATT
>JACMMD010000657.1 GCA_014379235.1 Anaerolineae bacterium | reverse complement strand
GTGGCGCGGGTGGGTGAAGCGTCGCATATCAGCCGCCGTCGACCAATGTGTGCCATCGGGCAGCACCGTGCGTTCGTTGAGCAGGTTTTCGCGGATGGTGGCGTTTTCGAGATTGGCCTCGGCAAAGTTCGCGCCGCGCAAATCGCTACCATGCAGCAGCGCACCGCTCAAATCCGCGTAAGAAAAGTCGGTATTCTGCAAAATGCTGCGCTGGAAAACCGCGTCACGCAGGTTCATGGCCGACATGCGCGACCCTTCGAGGCTGGCTTCGCTTAACACCAGTGATGGTTCAGGCGCACGTGCGGCCAGCAGTTGTCGCAGCAGAACTAAAGTGCCGATAGCTAACCCGATGCCGAGTACATAGCCATATTTTTCGATAAATTCACTGAGTGATAGTTCGTCCTGTGGTTCATAAACACCCATCGCGTTTATCCCTTCGACTGCCTACACATTTTAGTACATCATAACATCATTCATCGACAACTACCATGATGTCCTTCAGGCTTTTCCAAGTGATCGCTGGCAGTCGGCATCATTAATCACCTACTGATAGGTTGTTCAATCAGCGGGTTACGGGCGGAGCAAATGAGAGCGGCGCTGGCAGTTAGGTGGCGTAGATCAGCGTTGAGGCCGGTGTTCGCGGTATCGTGTTCGAGAGCGGTGGCGCGGGCATCAGGCGCGGCAAGCTGAGAATACAGTGCGCCTCTTTCAGCGAATCGGCCACAAACAGGCGGTCTTTCCATTCGGCATAGGCTTGCTGCGACAGCGATTCAATTACGTTAGTAAAGCCGAAGCCACCGACCAGCACAACACGCCCCGTATTCGATGGGCGACATTCTATTTCGTGTTTGATGTTTTCGATGGTGTTGATCTGGGGTGTCAGGCTGCGCTGCCCGTTGATGATGATGTCGACGGTGTGCTGGACGCTTTTGATCATCGTATCCGACAGTACACTGGCGGTGATGATTTCAGTCCAATCCCAGTTCGCGCTGATGTCCCAGCGAAGGATGGTCTGCTGCGGAGTGTCCCATGTGACGATGATGCCCATGAAGGTACTCCCATTTGATATGCGATACGAACATTTTTATTGTAGAGCAGAAGTACATTTGCTGCATGGGGCGCAGATGAGAAAAAACATAATGGGTTTCGCAATAATTAGTCCTTGCGTCTGATTGTTATCGACAATGAAATAGTCTATAGTTCTTTTCATCAACTTTTGGTTAGCCCATGAGGTGCGTCATGAGGTTGTTCGGTGATCTTTTCAACAACATAGGGATGCTTACCCCGTTCATCGTAGCAGTGCCGTTCTTGATTATCGCGCTGTTCTTCATAGATAAGGCGCTGCGGGGCGGCGGGCAAGCAAAACGCGCCGTTCGTGACTGGCAAACCACCAATGCGCGTGTACTAGCGGCTCAGATTGAGGCGCGCCAGACTCGTTCACAAAACGGCGTTTCCACTTCATACTATCCGGTCATCGTGTACGAGTATGAAGTTGGCGGGCGCTGGTTTCAGGGGC
>JACMMD010000656.1 GCA_014379235.1 Anaerolineae bacterium | reverse complement strand
TGATAGCTGAATATCAGCGGCTGGGCATTCGCCGTGTCATCAATCACATCGGCATCAGTTTCATGAAGCAGCAAATGCTTGATCGATTGTCCGAGGCAAGGAGAAAACAGCGCATCACATTGGTCGATCGCCTGGCTGAAAACGTCGAACTGCGTCAATAGCGTGCGGGCCATGCCCAACCACTGTGAACCCTGGCCGGCATAGGCGAAGATTACCGGCGGCACCAAGTACGGTTTTACCGCTGGTGTTGTCTCGTCGGACACCTGCTGCGCTGCCTGTTTCAGATTGGCGATCATTTCTGCAGGGGTTTTGCCGAGCGCGAGAATACGGTATTCGAAACTACTGCGTCGCGTCGCTGCCGTCGCGCAGAATTCGACCAGTTCGTCTTCTGACAACGCCTCTATCTCTTCAAGATAGCGTTTAGCCAGCGTCCGTAGTGCCTTTGGATTTTTTGCCGAAACCGGCAAGACCCAGTAGCCGCAAACCCCCCGGGGCTCGACTGAGCGCGCAGCTGGACTGGACACGCAATACTCGCTCAATACAACATGGGCATTGGTGCCGCCGAGCCCAAACGAACTGATACCGGCAAGCCTGGGCGAGGTTTTCTCAGGCCACTGCATCAATTGACGCGCTACTGCCAGACGATGCTCTTGCAGCTTCAGGAGCTTGTTGGGAACTTCGAAGTTAATGCTGGGCGGAATCCATCCGCGCTTGATGGCTAAAGAGCATTTGATAAGCGCGGCGATACCCGCAGCGGCTTCCAGATGGCCGATGTTTGATTTAACACTACCTATCCAGCACTCGCGCGGGTGAGAAGAATCTCGATTGAGCGCTGCGCCTAAAGCCATCGCTTCTATAGGATCGCCGATCTGCGTTCCCGTCCCGTGTAGTTCGATATAGTCGATATTGTCGACTGACGTACCTGCCGCGCTGTGCGCCCGGCGAATCACCGCCTCTTGCAATGCGCGGTTAGGCGCCGTAATACCGTTGCTTCTGCCATCGTGGTTAACGGCGCATCCTTTGATTAATCCATAGACATTGTCCGCCGCGTTGGAGGAAATATCGCAAGCGCGCTGCAAAATCACCACGCCGACGCCCTCACCGCGTGCAATGCCGTCGGCCTTCTCGTCAAATGTGCGGCAATGCCCAGTAGGCGAGATCAGTCCGGCTTGACTATAGAAGACGTCCATGGCGGGATCGAGCATCAGGTTGACACCTGCCACGATGGCAAAGTCGATATTGCCGACTTCCAGGCTCTGGCAAGCTTTAGCAACCGCTACCAGCGATGACGAGCAGGCGGTATCAATGGCAAGGCTCACACCGTTTAAATCGAAAAAGTAGGATACGCGGTTTGCAATCATCGATAAGCCATTGCCTGAACCGGTAAACAGATTGATCTTGTCGAGATCGGCACTGCACTGCATGCCATACTCATTGGTCATCACGCCGATAAATACGCCGGTTGCCGATCCTGCTATGTCGCGCGGCGCAATGTGAGCATCTTCAAGCGCATGCCAGACGGCCTCCAGCACCAATCGTTGCTGAGGATCCATATATCGCGCTTCCTTGTCGGAAATTCCGAAAAAGCGCGCGTCGAAACCCTTGATGTCCTTGAGAAAGCCGCCTTGATGCGCATTGGATTTTCCAGGTGTCTTGACTGTTTCATGATAATGCGCATCAACATCCCAACGCTCCCGCGACGTCGGTGAGATGCCACTGAGGCCCTCACGCAGCAGGGTCCAGTAATCATCCAGATTATCGGCTCCCGGAAACCGGCAACTCATTCCAATAATAGCGATATCTGACATGCGCAATTCCAGTTAATGAGGTTGCAAGGTACGAACTCCCACCGCCTCGGACAAGTATCGCGCGAGCGCTACAATATTTGGGCAGTCCCAAAATAGAGTAGGAGGCAGTTCGATATTCAAGGCCGTTCCGAGATCACCAGACAAGGTGACTGCCGACATCGAATCCAGCCCCAGTTCAGCGAATGGCGCTTCCGAATCGATTTGACTGAACGCAACTTGTTGTTCCTTGGCGATTACCTTTGTAAGCCAGAGCACAATTTGATTAAGCGAGAACGGGGTAGTTGGCACTGAGATATGCATATTAAATCCTATAAAAATGATTAACGTTGTAGATCAAAAGTAAGCCAGGATCGCCCCCTGCGAATGGGCTCGGTGCGTGCTAGAGGCTTAGCCAGAATTAAATCAGCTATTGTTCGTGGCTGAGTGCCGAACCCTATCTACCACGTGAATCCGGGTTTATATTGCTCGAGGCATACTGCGTGCATGCTTATATCACTTCTCCGAGTTCAAACAGTTCTATTCGTTGCGCCTCACCGGGCTGCGTTGGCCAGTAGTGAATCGCCTCCAGCGAGCCGTCTAATAACCGATGACGAATTTCGCTGCGTTGAATTTTTCCGCTCGAAGTTTTTAGCATGCCGCCTGGGCGCATGAAACAAATCATTTTGGGGGCGACACCAAACTCCGTATTTATCGCAGTGGCAATGCTCTTGGCCTCGATATCGAAATCAATCTTGCTGCGTGCTATGCGTTCCACTTCACAAACTAGAGCAAGTCCTTCGGTCATGCTGCCGTTTTCGATAGAAATTGCCGCCGAATGTGAACGGCGAACGGCATGGCTGGCACTTTCCGCAATGGTTTCAAAGTCATGAGGGAAATAATTTTTCCCGCCGATAATGATGAGCTCCTTACAGCGCCCGGTAACGAATAGCTCACCATCCCTGCAGAAGCCGAGATCGCCTGTGCGTAAATATGTTTTCTCTGAAGCGTCGCCTTCAATACGTGCCCCGAAAACATCTCGCGAGATTTCCTCGCGTTCCCAGTAGCCAGATGCCACCGCAGGGCCGTTGACCCATATCTCGCCGATCCTGTTTGGCTCACAAAGTTTTCGTGTTTCGGGGTCGACGATCCGCAAATCAATATTCTGCCCTACGGCGCCAGAGCCGACTACTGCAGTCACTTTCGTGTTGGCGTCGGAAACGCTCGCGGTCACTACACTGCCGACATGCATAGCAGCGCTGTCGAGTGTGATCACTCGTGCGCCAGCGACTCCTTGCGATCCCGACACGAATAAGGTAGCTTCAGCTAGCCCGTAGCATGGCAGGAAATTCTTAGAATCGAATCCATATCTTTGAAAACGCGCCGAGAATTTCGACAGCGTTTGAGCACGAATCGGTTCCGAGCCGCAAAACGCAATCTTCCACGAACTCAGATCCACTCCTTCCAATTGCTCATCGCTCAGCTTGCTGGCACAAAGATCGTAGGCGAAATTGGGGCCACCGCTTCGGAAAGCACGATATTTGTGAATCGCCTTCAGCCAGGAAACTGGATGCTGAAGAAAAGTAAACGGAGACATGAAGACATAAGGATATCCCCAATAAACGCTCTGAATTACGCATCCAATCAACCCCATATCGTGATAAAGAGGGAGCCAACCCAAAGTGCAGCCAGGCGTATCGCCCATGAACGCTTCAGAAATGGATTTTTGATTAGCCGTCAAGTTGGCATGGGTGACTACCACACCTTTAGGCGTGCCAGTCGAACCGGACGTGTACTGAAGCAGCGCGATATCGACTAGGTCATCGTCATTGAACTGGCAGCCGCTCAATACATCAGTTTCAATATTATCAGTGCATAAAACAGTAATGTTGCCTTGCAAATCCGCGCTGTCCTCAACAAGTCCCTCTGTTCTTGAGCTTTCTGCATAGGTCGATAAGATGACTTTGGGTTGGCAATCTCTCAGGATGGCAAGAATCCGAGGTATATGTTTCTTATTAGCTGGTGGATAAACCGGTACCGCCACCACACCCGCCATTAAACATCCCAGAAACGCTTCGACATAATCGAGTCCGGACGGATAGACAAGAAGCGCCCGTTGGCCTTTCTCGCATCCCTGGGATTTCAGTCTCTGTGCAATGGAGGACGCTCTGAGCAGAAGTTCACTATATGACAATGTCTGATCTTCAAGGCTTTTATTCTTTACGAAGATAAAAGCGGGATCGTCGGGCTTATCAAAAGCATGCTGCCGCAAGGCTTGAATAATGCTTTTTCGCAGATTGGAAGCGTTGCAGTGGTCATTGGTCATATTCATAAAGTGCTCGCAAGTTTATTTCTTTCAGGCGCTTTGTTTCATCTTCTGACGCCCTTCACCATGCTTGCTTCCGTCCGAAAATCGGAAGCCCGACATATTCACGAGTGCGCAAGAGATTGCCGCCACCGTCGAAAATCAACTCTATGATTGATCTGTTAACTTTATCAATTCTTTATTACGCTACCGTGACCAATTCAGAAAAGATTTTGCGAATGCTTATGCGAAGTTAACGGCATCTCTGTGCAGTCCTGTTATTGGTAGCGGAAGTTGAAAATAACAGTAGGCGCTAGCGAACCGGGCCATACGAGCAAATTTATGGTGCAGCGCGTTTCTGCCGCCTTTGCTGCACAGCGCTGGGATTTCAACAATCAATGTGAGCTGCCGCACCAACCTCGGCAAATTGAGCGTACCCCGTCAAGTTGACAGTACCTTCCGCAGCGCTGTTCCCGAGCGGCGCCGAATCACCACCAACGAACAGCGTGCCTAGCCACCCGGCGAACAGCAGCATGGCGAGCTTAACCATCAGCCACCCGGCGTTTGTCTGCTGGTCCAACAGGTAGCTGTTGCAGACGCGCACTGGTGCGGCGATGTAGAGCCAGCCAACAACGGCCAGCATGCTGATGAAGTTGGTCCATACGAAGCCGCGGCCGATAATCGAGAGTTGCTTCCAGGCCAAGGCCAGGGGCAGGCCGGCCAGAGCGGGAAGGGTGATGAATTTGGCCGCTTCGGTCAACGGGTTCGCCAGCGCGGCATCCAGCGCGCGCGGCAGCATCCAGTAGCTCGAGGCAAAGACCGCCAGTACGACGCAGGGAATCGCGCCGCCTGCAACGGCAAGCAGCGAACCCTGGCAGCGCTCCGGCAGCAAGCGGCCCGCGATGATGCCAACGGCCACGAGCAGCGGAATCTGAATCAGCATGTGGGTGCTCATCGTTGCCTCCAGCAACGTCCGCGCGGCGGGTGTCGCGAGCGACAGGTAGAGGGCGCCGACGCCAAAGGGCGCGTATCGGGACAGTGAAATCCTCAGAGCCATGTGGCGATCCTTTCGGCAAACGCCAAGGGTCGATCGATGTCGCTGATTTGCGCCAGTTTCCCGTCGCGGCCGACGAGATGGATGGCCGCGTTATGTTCGAATCCACCCAATTTATCTGGAATCACGACGACGCCGAAGGCGTCAAGCAAAGGCTTGAGATCCGCCTTGCTGCGCATCCGCGCGACGCGCCAGTGCGCGCCGTCAGCACCATAGGAATGGCCGTACGCCTTCAGGCTGGCCGCATCGTCCTGGTCCGTATCGAAGCTGATGCTGAGAAGGGCGAAGTCGCGCCCGAGTGCTTGCTGCGGGACGTCATCGCGGATCTGTCTGAACGCCATGCCCAAGCTGCGGCAAATTGTCGTGCAGCGCGTATATATGAACTCCACCGCCAAGAGTCGTCCCTGGTAGTCCTGCAGGTTGAAGGCACGGCCGTCCT
>JACMMD010000655.1 GCA_014379235.1 Anaerolineae bacterium | reverse complement strand
CACGACCAACAACCTGCGTGTTCTCTTCGCCAGTGTAGGCGACGCAACGCTCATCATCAACGCTCCAAGCGGCGATTGGTTCTGCAACGAAGATGGCGAAGGGTTGAACCCGATTGTAGACATCGCCAACCCCGACGAAGGTCAGTACGACATCTGGGTGGGCAGCTTGAACGAGGGTGACATCATCGCTGGCTATTTGATGGTTACTGAAAGCGAATCGACGCCTTCAAGCATTATCACGCCCGCCTTTGCAACCACCTCTGACACCATAACCACGGCGACAACAGCGTTGAACCTCGACCTCGCGCCGAACTTTGGCAGTACGGCGCTGGCGGCGGGTTTCATCCCTGACCCGCATACCGTGTTGGGCATTCAATCCGGCGGCCCGATTGATGTGCGTTTGCTCGGCATCGGCGCAGATTGCAGCGGCTTCGTCACTGCCGCTCCTGATTACAACGTTGCATGGTCTGGCTCGACGCAAAATCTACGTATCTTCTTCGTGGCTGATAACCCCACTCAAGATGCCACTCTCGTGGTTAACCTGCCTAACAGGCAATGGGTCTGCAACGATGATGCCACAGGCGGCGTAAACCCGGCCATCAATATCACGAATCCGCCGCCCGGTGATTATGACATCTGGGTTGGCAGCTTCAACGCGACAGAATCCATCACGGGCACGTTGTACATCACCGAAGGTGACTTCACGCCCTCGAACCCCAGCTAGAAATACCTCTCGTAGGGCACGGCGAACTCCGTTCGTTATCGTGCCCTTACGATTTTTTCCAACTAAAGTCTAATTTATGTTTCTGACGAATTCGCTTATGATACCGACGCCGCAAAGCGCGGTGCATTACCACTTATCGGTATTTACTCGAAGGAGTCTGGTCAGTATGAAAAAGTTTATTCTTGCTATTGCGGTGCTGATGCTGGCATTCTCGCTGGCTCCGATCACCGCGCTGGCGCAAGACACTACTACGCTCAACTTTGGTGCGACGGACACCAATTTCGGCAGTGTCACCATCGCAACGGGCTTCCTGCCTGACCCCTATATCGTCACGCTGATTAGCGGCGGCCCGATGGACGTTAGCACCTTGAATCTCGGCGCAGACTGCCGCGGCTACGCCACCAGCCAACCCGATTTCCGTATCAACTGGACAGGCCCGACCAACAACCTGCGCTTCTTCTTCGTCGGCGCGGGCGATGCCACGATGATCGTCAATGATGCCGCCGGAAACTGGCTGTGCAACGACGATGGTGACGGCTTGAATCCGGTTGTCAACGTCCCGAACGCCGCCACTGGCCAATATGACGTGTGGATCGGCAGCTTTAGCCAGAGCGATCTGGTTGGCGGCTATCTGATCGTCACCGAACTGAACTCAATGCCAAGCGCTATTCTCAGCCCCATCCTCATCACGTCGCCAGCGATGGGCACGACGGCTGTCGCGCCGACTGTTGAAGCGCCTGTGCCGCCTTCGACGACTGGCCTCGATTTCGCCCTCGCGCCGAACTTCGGCACAGCAGTGCTGGCGAGCGGTTTCGTCCCTGACCCTAACGTCGTTCCAAACATCATTTCGGGCGGCAGCGTAGACGTGACCGCGCTCAATCTCGGTACGGACTGCCGGGGCTATGCCACCAGCGCACCGGATTACCGCATCACATGGACGGGCACATCGCCCAATCTGCGTGTATTCTTCGTCGCCGCCACTGTTGGCCAAGATGCGACGCTGATCGTCAACGCCGCCGATGGCAACTGGTATTGCAGCGACGACACGGCGGGCGGCCTCAACCCGACAGTGAACGTTCCGAATGCGGTTGCTGGACAATATGACATTTGGGTGGGCAGTTTCAGCGCCACAGATCGTATCAACGGTACGCTGTACATCACTGAACTCGCCCACGACCCGGCCAATCCGGGCGCGTAATTTCGCCTCGATAGACCGTGTAGGGGCGGGTCTGAGACCCGCCCTTTTTTATTCCTTCAACATTTTCTGAACAGCTTGCACAACGGCGATAATGTCCGGCAGTTCCGTTTCCCACAATGTCTCTACGTGCAGCGCGAACCCCGGCAAGAGCGGCGTTCGATAATGACCGTCTTCATCAACATCGACACGTTGATAGACGCCTTCATCATTCAATCGGTAGAAGTTTGACTCAGAGCGCATCGGGTCGAGAAGCCAGTATTCTTTGACGCCGCCCCGTTCATATTCCACGAACTTGTCGCCGTAATCCGTCTCCACACTTCCCGGCGACACGACCTCAATACAAATATCTGCCGGGCCGTTCATCTTCGTATGCTTGACGTTATCACGATTCGCACCGAGGATGATTTGTAAATCAGGTTCACGGTTAGCGCGCACGCCTTCCAGTTTCATCACGAACGGTTCACCAACGATTGTACCGAACGGTTTTAGTGAAAAATACGCTTCAACCAGAGGGCGAACATAATGAACGATACGATCATGTGGCAGTGATACAGGCGACATTTTGATCAAGTATCCTCTCACCCATTCGCAGTGATGTTGGGCATACAACTCCATGAAATCTTCTTCCGACACATCTGAGAGAAGGATATGCCCCGCAGGTTTGCGTATGAAGTCCTCAGCCGTTACAGGCGGCAGTGTTTGGTCAGTCATCATTAGCTCCCTGCGTTAATCACCACCATTTTGAGCGCGGTCATGTCCTCGATAGCGAAACGCGGGCCTTCGCGCCCGATGCCGGACTTTTTCATACCGCCGTAGGGCATGTTATCCACGCGGAAGGCCGGCACATCGTTGATAATCACGCCGCCAACGTCCAACTTTTCGATAGCGCGCATGGTGTGAGCAAGGCTGCGGGTGAATACGCCCGCCTGCAACCCGAACGGCGAGTCGTTGACTTCATCGAGTACCGCGTCCCAGTCATCGAAGGGCAGCAGATTGACCACCGGCCCGAATACCTCGTTGCACATCACCTGCATATCCGTCGTCACGTTTTCCAGCACCGTCGCGGGCACGAGTCGGTCTTTACGTTCGCCGCCTGTGAGCAT
>JACMMD010000654.1 GCA_014379235.1 Anaerolineae bacterium | reverse complement strand
GCCTGCGCGCCGCGCAGCACAATCGACGCGAAATCATCACCCGCTTCGCCGCCCACAAAAAAGCGCAGATTCTTGCCTTCGCACCAGCGCCCTTCCTGCGCCTGAGTCGGTGCGGTATAAGCAAAAATCAAAGCGACAAATGCGGCGACGAGTACACAAAAAATCACAGCCTTATTCACAAAGGATTTTCTAAGCATGAAATAATTCTCCACCTACGGGCATGTAACGCCCCGACGACAGGGATTATAACAAGTGTCGTCGCGCTGTAGGTGGACAGTTGACACGGATCAGCCAGCGCTGACGAACGCGGTATCGTGATTAGACAAGCGCTCGTAACCGCTGTCAGTTATCAGGTAATTATGCTCGATGCGCGCCCCGAAATCATCGCCATACGAACCCGGCTCAAGCGTGACGACATCGCCCGCGATCAGCGTTTCGCGGCTTTCCGGCACGAAGTACGGCGCTTGCGGATGACCTAAGCCAAGCCCGTGCCCCGCATGATGGCGAAAGCCTTTATCAAAACCGCCGTTATCAGCCAGCGCCGCTTGTACAGCGCGATAAACGTCGCCTGCGACGCTTCCCGGCTTGAGCATCTTTTCGCCTGCTGCAATCCCCGCATGGAGCGCCTTCTCTAACGCAGCCTGTTTCTCGGAAAGCTGACCGTCTACCGAAACCGTTGCGGTGAAGTCAGCACGATAACCGTTCACAATCGGAAACACGTCGAGAATCATCAACTCGCCTGCCGCCAGAACACGTTTGGTTGCTTCGCCACCGCCGCCATTTGCGCGATCTCCACTGGCAAAGTCACCCATCAACAGCACCGCATGGCCAACCTCGTTGACGATGCCTGCTTGAAGCGCATTGTATACATCGAGTTCTGTAACTCCCGGCTCGATAACCTGCCGCGCCGCTCGATGCCCCGCTCCGACACCGTGCACCGCCTCACGAATGAGCGTGAGTTCGTCATCATATTTTTGGCGCTGCATCTCGAACAGCGTCGCAGACACATCAACCGTATTTTCGACATTCACACCCAATGGCAGCCAGCCGATCTCCACGCCAACGCGCCGTGTGGTCATGCTCGTCAGCCGCGTATTGAGTTCGCGTACTGCCGTGCCGAAGATTTCGATACCGGGATTCCTACCAGCGTCATACCACGTCCATTCGTCAACATCGTCCACATGCGCGTTATGGGCATCTCCCGCGATGTGATTGTGAACCAACAGCCGACTCTTGCCAGTAGCCGTGTCAATCAGCAGGAAATTGCTGCCCCATCCCTTGAGCGCTGTCTGAGTCACAAACAGGCCGCTCAAATATTGGATGTGACGCGGGTTATGGATGACGATCAAATCCGCCTCAACTGACGCGATGAGCTTGTCTCGCCGTGCTTTGCAGCCTTCCGCCGTTAGCATTTGCATGGGTCTATTCCTCGTTTGAAATCGTTGGATAAGGCGACGTTTGATCTGAGCGAGTAATCGTGTAGCCACCATCAACAGGTAACACCGTCCCTGTGATATAGTCCGCTAAGTCCGACGCGAGGAAGCAGCAAGCACGCCCTATATCGTCCGGCGAACCGATACGAGCCGCCGGAATATCGCGCTCGATATAAGCGCGTCCGTTGGTCGATAGATATGGCTCTGCCCATTCCACATTTAACCAGCCCGCCGCGACTACATTAACCGTGATGCGATGCTCTGCGAGATCAAGTGCCGCCATTTTCGCCAGCGCCCGAAGTGCCGCTAATGACGCACCGAGCGCGCTGGTTTCGAGCAAAGGTGTCGAACCCGCCACCGACGACAAGAAGATAACACGTCCGCCGCTGCCTTGCCGGATAAGCTGATGTGCTGCCGCCTGCGAAGCATATACCGCCTGCTCGAAGTTGCCCGCCAATATTGCATCCCACTCCGCATTAGATGTATCCATGAACGGCTTAAACAGGTAATGACGCGGGCTTATCACCGCGATCTGAAAAGCCCCTACCGCCGCGATTTGCTCTCGCACTTTATCTTGGTCATCCGACTGAACCTCGTAAGCGTGTCCACCCATCTCATTGGACAGAGCTAGGGCCGCATCGGCTTCTGCTGGCGCATAGGCGATGATGATCTGCGCGCCTGCTTCATTCAGCGAACGCGCCACGCCCGCTGACAACCCATGTATCCCGCCCTGAATGAGCGCTGTTTTACCGTGAAGGTC
>JACMMD010000061.1 GCA_014379235.1 Anaerolineae bacterium | reverse complement strand
TCGCGGTCAACGTGCAGAGTGTGACCATCACGCCGCTGACTCTGCTCAAAGGCGCGGCCATTGGTTTGGGGGCAAGTGTCCTCGCGGCGATTGTGCCCTCGTGGGACGCGACTCGCACTGCTCCCGCCGGAGTGATGCGCCGTTCCACACAAGAAGAAGGGGCGCGGCGGCTGGTACCGTATGTGACGGCGGCGGCTGTCGCGCTGAACTTGGGCGGCGTTCTTCTGCTGCAAATCCGCACCGACATCGAGCAGCTTGGCATCATCATTAGCTTTTTCGCGCTGTTCGCTATCGTGGTGGGTAGTGCGTTCTTCACGCCGATTGCCTTGATCGCCGTCATGAAAATCGCCACGCCGATCACGGATCGACTGTTTGGCGTTTTGGGACGCATGGCTCCGCGTGCCGTGACACGCTCACTCAGCCGCACTTCTGTTGCCGTCGCTGCGCTGACCGTCGCTATCAGCGTGATTGTCGGTGTCAGCACCATGATCGGCAGCTTTCGTAACACCGTTGGCGACTGGCTCGAAGCCACACTCGGCGCGGATATTTTCATCTCGTCGCCGCTGCTCACGTCCAATCGTGCAGAGGTCGATGTTGACCCCGATGTGATTCAGCTTGTGGCCGCTGTCGATGGTGTGGCGCAGGTAGCGACGGCGCGTTCGGTGTACGTGACCACGCCCGATTATCCTGATCTGCCGCCTGCGAACCTCATCGCGGGCAGTGTCGATATTGCGGGCGGGGGACGCCGCTATATCTGGCTGAACGAGCCGGAAGGCGTGGCCGAGGGCGATTATTGGGCAACACTGGAAAGCGGCCTTATCAGCGTGAGTGAGCCGTTCGCGTTCCGGCGCGGCATCACGCCGGAGAATAACACGCTTAGGCTGCTCACCGATGAAGGGCCGCACACGTTCACCGTCGGCGGCGTATTCTATGACTACAGCACTGATCAAGGTGTGATATTCATGGCCGATGACGAGTATCGGCAGTTCTTCGATGACCCGTATATTTCGTCGGTGGCGGCGTTCATCGAACCGGATGCCGACCTGAATACGGTTATCGACAGCATCCGCGCCGAAGCGCTCGGCGGGTATGACCTGCAAGCGCAGAGCAATCGTTCGCTGCGAACGGGTGTGTTCGAGGTGTTCGAGCAGGCGTTTTCGATCACCGTCGCGCTGCGTTTGCTGGCGATGCTGGTGGCCTTCATCGGCATTTTGAGCGCGTTGATGTCGCTGCAATTGGAGCAGACGCGCCAGTATGGCCTCATGCGCGCCGTTGGTTTGACGCCGCGCCAGCTATGGAACTATACGCTGATCCAGACGGGCCTCATGGGCACAACGGCGGGGCTGCTGGCGCTGCCTGTCGGGTTGGCGCTGGCGGTGGTGCTAGTGTACGTGATTAACGTGCGCTCGTTCGGCTGGACGATGGAGTTCTCGGTGCTGCCCGACGAATTATTGCAGGCGTTCGCGGTGGCTCTGCTGGCGGCACTGGCGGCGGGGCTGTATCCCGCGTGGCGGTTGATGAAACTGGTCACGGCGGCGGCGCTGCGGAGCGAATAGTATTTAGCTGTCAGCCTTCAGCTTGTCAGCGATCATTTTCTCGAATTCGGGATGGCTCCAGAATTCTTTTCCAGCGGCGAGGTCATCGGCATTGAAATCATCATCGGGATCTAATCCCCTGTCCACAAGAACGTGTAGTTCAAGAAATTCGATAATTACCGCTCTCTGAGCTGCATCGAATTTGCTTGCCCGCTCAAGAAAAGACCTTTGCAACTTCGGAATAATCTCTGTCCAATCTATAGAGTCTGTCCAATGAGGATCACGGAGACGTGGCGGAGTGAGGTAATGGAACGTGCTGCTGCCCGCCACATCTACTTCATAATAATGTATGATTGCTGCGATCATAAATACACCCATGTAGTAACGGAAAGCCTGTGGTGTAAACCATACTGAATGATCACGACTGGTGAAGACGTCTTGTAAAGTAACTTCTTGCCAGCGTTTTCCCGTGAAGATTTCTTGTACCACCGCTGGTTCTTCAAAAAGCGGGTTCGTTTCAGGAACGATGTTATCATCGCCGGGATACGGTAAATCGCCCCACGCTTCGCGTACCTTCGCTACAAATGCAGTGATGCGTTTCTTAAGTACAGGCTGACCCTCTAAAAGTTGGCGTAGATACGACATTTGGTCACGATACAAAAATATCTTTGATTGCTAACTTGAACTCTGGCAGAACATCACCGCCGTCCAGCATGTCTGCTGCGGTCAGGCGCGTAAACTGGCTGTTGCCAAGTGTATAGACGTTCACCGTTTGCGTCTGCGGGTTGACGACCCAGATTAATTTCACGCCATCATCTAAATAACGGGCCACTTTTTCTTCGACTTCGCTGTATTTGTCGCCGGGAGAAACGACTTCTACGACCAGATCAGGCACGAGAATCAGCGGCTTGCTGGCCCAGTCCGGCGTTTGCTGTTTGTAGGCCGTCATTCGCGCCGCCGAAACGAACATCACATCTGGCACACGCGACCCTGTGACCCAGTTCGAGGTGTATTCCAACACGAACGGCGCTTCACTGAATGCTTCGCCAAGATTATGCTTAACGGCATGATCATGTACCACTAGAAGTACGGTACGGGTGCAAACATTGTGTCCTAAAACGGTTGGACTCACAGGTATGATCTCTCCTTCGATGAGTTCAAAAGGGCCTACGCTGTCGTAGCGTCGGATAAAGTCCTCTATGGTCATTCCTGCTGTCGTAATGGTAGGAGCAACAGCCATCATTCATCACCTCTAACTTGATTCGTCTATTGTATATGCATCTTTACCCATTGCAGATACGGGGTCGGCGACTTTTGGATTTTCCCTGCTTGACGGCCTTGAGCAAGAGCGGCAGTTCGTCGTGGGCGATGGCGGTGATTTTCAGCGCGGCGTCAATCTGCGCCAGCGTATACAGTGCGCCGAACTCGTATAGCTGCCGGCCATCGCTGTCGTACAGCGCCCAACGAACCTGCGCCTGAACCAGTCGCGGCGAAAGCTCGACCACGTTCAACTTCAAAATGTGCGCCGAGTACACGTCGATAGCGCGATAGTTATCGAGCAAGCCCTCGATTTGAGTGTGCCATTCGTGTTCATCAGCGACGGACGTGAGATCGATCTCGCCCTGATCGCTGGTAATGTGACATGGGTAGGCAAACATCCCCGCGAGAGTTGGCGCGTCACCGCCTTCAATCGCCCCGCGATACGACTCGAAAAACGCCTTCACACTGACATTGGTCGTTTCAATGCTCATTGATGATAGTCTTTAATCTTCGCTCAAGCTGGTACGGGCGGCTCAAAGCAACGAAGTTGCCGCCGCCCGTACATGAGGTTTAGCTGCTTAGAATACCTATCCCGCCAACTCAAATGACTCCGCTACGGCCCGTGTTAGCGCCACGTCGAGTTCTCCCGGCGCGGCAAACATGATTGCGACGGCGTACAACGGCTGTCCATCGCCCGGCGTTTCGAGGTCAACGAGGATGGCGGCTGCGTCAAACCCGTCAGTGGAGAAAGACATCAGCGCGGCTGTATGGTCGCCGATGGTAATGGGCGTAACCACGCCGATTACCAACCCCTCGGCATCTTCGTTACCAAAACGCGCCGCCGATTCGGTGATCTGCTGTCCCAGAACGCCCAGCAATCTATTCGCTTGAGGTGAGTCGCCTAGATCAACGATGGGATTGGGGCCCAAAAAGGTGGTCGGGTCGCCCATGATGATTAGGAAAACGGCTTGACCGGGGGCGAACGGCGGCGGAACCGGCTGGTTGAAATTCTTATCCAGTGCGGCGGCGCTGCTGCCTATGAACAGCAAATCGGGGCCGCTGAGACCTTCGCGCACGATCCAGCCTTCAGGATAGCTCAGGCTCATGCGGCCCGCAGCCCCTGAATACTCGAACGTTTCCGTCAGCGCGCCGCTGCCCGCATCGGTGCTGCTGGAAGCGGTGGTTTGTGAAGCGCCGCCACATTGAGCTTGCACGGCGCTGATTTCGATTTGCGCGTCCGCGAGGAACTGAGCCGCCGCGCTGCTGTCTCCCGCTGCCGCTGCGGTTTGCGCGTTGATGAGCAGCGCAATCGCGGGCTGGATGTCGATGTCACAGTCAGCAACGGTGACGACATCCACTTGGGACGGCGCGGGTGTCGGCGCGATGCGCTCGAATGGCAGCGCTAAAATCTGAATGCCCGTCCCCTGAACGACGGCCAGCCTTGTATTATCCGGGCTAAACAACGTCTGCACCGAGGAGAAGAACGGCGTTGGACTGCCCCAACGCAGTATCACCTCAGCAGATGCGACGTTCCAGACTTCCAATACATTGCCGTTCTGGGAATTGACTCGCAAGACCGCCATCACCGAGCCATCGGCGTTGATGTCCGCGCTGCGAACCTGATCAGAGTTCTCGGCGATGGTAAGCGTTGTTTCTGCGCCCGTTTCCATTTCAACGATACTGACATGCATGCGGTCTTCACCAAGCCCCATCAACGTACTGCCATCGACGCTCAACGACACGATCCCCGCCTCTGCGAAGGTGTAGCTTGGCGGATTGGGGGCAAATACGGCTTGTCCCGTTTCGAGGTTCGGCACTATCGTTTGCAAACTCAGCTCACCTGAATCGAGGGTCGTCAGCGAGCGGATGCCTTCAGGTACGCTGATGAACGTGACCGAAAATGGCAGGTTGTCGCCCATGTCGAGCGTCAATTCAGGCGTTTCCGGCGGTTGGTTGGCTGTCATGGCCGCTTGAATATCGATTGGCTGGCTGATGTCCCACAAACGCCAGCGCGGTGGAAGTCCCGAATTGGTGAGCAGCACCGAAGAATCGCCGCTAAAACCCATTTTTCGCACGGCATCACGACTACTATCAGCACCGACGAAGATGGCATTCCGCAGGACGTCATTTTCGAGCATGGCAGTTTGTATGTCATCCTCTCCGATTTCTCCGATCTCGCGCAGCGTATCGACCTTCAAGATGAGGATATTACCACCCGCGCCTGCGACAGCTATGAGCGAACTGTCCGCGTTGAAGGCAAGAGCTACCGGGCCTCTGATGGCTATTGCGGCGGCTTGCGCGCCAGTTGTCGCATCCCACAGATGAACCGTGTCCTCAGATGCCGTCGCCAGCAGCGAACCCTCCGGCGACCACGCGGCAATATAATTGACGTTCGAAGGGCCCGGGAGGGTTATTGTCGGGATGTCCGCGAGAAGCTGTATTCCGGCTGTTGGCGTGGCGGTGCTTTCCCCTTTTTGGGCATAGGTTGGCTGGTAAAACGCTGCCATCAGTATCAGTAGTAAAAGCGTACTCAGTTTTCGCATGAGACAATCCTTTGTATGAAAGTTATCGTCGCTTCTACCAGTATAGTCAGTTTTAATTTTTGATCGTCACGCTGTTGAGAACGCCCATCGCGCCATCGAGGACGAGGCGCTGCGTATATTCGGCCATCTGCTCCACGCTGTAAGGACGCTCATTTTCCAGCCACCACGCGATCAATGTCAGTTCAACGCCGGCCACATAATGCGCCAGAATATCCGGCGGCATGGGTAAAGTTTGCGGCGGAACTGCGCGTAACGTTCGGTGGATTTGCCCCACGATGTAATCCCGAATGCGCTTGGTGACGACCACCGCGCCGGGACTGTTGAGCAGAATCCGGTAGAGGGCGGCGTTTTGCTCGACGTGGCGAAACGTCACCAGAAACGACGCGATTTGACTCTTGCCTGCCAGCAGATCACCGCGCATGGTCGGCTCGATCTCGCTCACTAGCGCGTCGAACATCACTTGCAAGGTGGTAAGCAGCAGGTCTTCCTTGTTGCGATAGTGCAGATAGAACGTGGCGCGGCGTAAATCGGCGCGTTCGGTGATGTCCTGCACGGTGATGTCTTCGTAGCCCTTCTCGACAATTAGCGCGAGTAGGGAGTCGCGCAGCCATTGGCGGGTTCGGATGGTGCGGCGGTCTATGGCTCGCATGGGTTGGCTCTCCATCAATGAGGCAAAGATGCAGTTTTGCCCCTCACCCTAAATCCCTCTCCCATAAGGGGCGAGGGACTTTTCTCCCTTCACCGCTTGTGGGAGAAGGGGCGGGGATGAGGGGTTACGGAATATCAATTTGTGGACATCCGTCAATTATAGTACACGGCGAACGGATTGCACATTGATTCGCGTGTGTGTTGGGCTATGCTTGCCGCAAATCATAGACACGAGGGACAGCCATGAAATACTTCATCACGGGCGCAACGGGTTTCGTCGGCGGGCATGTGGCCCGACAGCTTATCGAGGGCGGGCATGTGGTCATCGCGCTGGCCCGCAATCCAGCTAAAGCCAGCGACTTAACCGCGCTTGGCGTGACGGTTGTTCCCGGCGACATCACCGACAAGGCGAGTATGCGCGAACCGATGACAGGCGTTGACGGCGTGTTTCACGTTGCGGCGTGGTATGAGGTCGGCTTGAAAGACAGCAGCATGGCCTATCGCATCAACGTCGAGGGCACACGCAACGTCCTCGAACTGATGCGCGAATTGAATGTCCCCAAAGGCGTGTACACTAGCACGCTGGCGGTTTTCTCGGATACCGATGGCAAAGTCGTGGATGAGAGCTACCGCTACGCGGGCGGCGCGAACGGCCATAACAGCGAATATGACCGCACCAAGTGGCTGGCGCATTACGAGGTTGCGCTGCCCATGATGCGCGAAGGTTTGCCGCTGGTGATCGTTCAGCCGGGAGTGGTGTACGGGCCGGGCGATGCGAGCGCGATGGGCGAAACCGTGCGCGATTATCTGCGCGGCAAGCTGCCGATGGTTCCGCAGAAGGCGGCCTATGCGTGGGGCTACATTGACGACATCGCGCACGCGCATATTCTGGCGATGGACAAGGGCAAGGCAGGCGAAACCTACATCATCGCCGGGCCGGTGCATACCTTCATCGAAGCGCTAGACATCGCGCAGAAGGTGACAGGTATCCCGCCGTCGCGCTTGCATCCATCACCCACAATGATGAAAGCAACGGCAGCAATGATGAGTGCTATCAACCGTATCGTACCGCTGACGGGCATGTTCCACCCCGAAACCCTGCGCTCGATTGCAGGCGCGACCTATATCGGCAGCAACGCCAAAGCCCGCCGCGAACTCGGTTATGCGCCACGTTCATTGGAAGAAGGCTTCCGCCAAACGCTGCCGCAAGAAATGGTCAAGCTCGGGATCGCAGCCAAGCCGTCATAAATTTGGCTTTCACAACGGCGGTTGGTATGCTGATACCTCTATAGCAAGAAGGGGTCAGCCTGTGAAAAACATTGCCGCCACGCTTGTACTGTTCGTCTGCGCTGCGCTTTCGGCAGTTTCACCGACAGCCGCCTATCAGGCAGAACCAATCACCATCGGCATTGTGCCGCCGGATGCGGAGACGCTCGAACTCGCGCCGATTGCCAGCGGCCTCGAACGCCCGACTTATCTCACGGATGCCGGAGATGGCTCAGGGCGGCTGTTTGTCACCGAACTCACGGGCAAAATACGCATCATCGAAAACGGCGTACTGCTTGACGAGCCGTTCCTCGACCTTACCGACTATTTATATGAAGGGGTACATGCCGATTATCCGCTCTATGGCGTGATGAGCATGGCCTTTCACCCTGATTTCGAACACAACGGGCAGTTTTTTGTGGCATACGATGGCTTGCTTGGCGCATCGTTCATCACACGTTTCACTGTCTCAGCCGATAACCCGAATGTCGCTGACCTCAACAGCGCTGAACATGTGCTGTTCGTAGAACAAATGGTGCAGTTGGAATCCATTCATCATGGCGACCAGATCACATTTGGGCCGGACGGCTATCTGTACTACAGCATTGGCGACGGCGGTTGGGATGAGGGCTTGTTTCCTGACCCGTTGAATAACGCGCAGAATACCCACCGTCTGAAAGGCAAAATCCTGCGCTTAGATGTGGACTCAGTGCGCCCTTACGCTATTCCGCCGGACAACCCGTTCGCCAATGAAGTGTGGCAGTACGGGCTGCGAAACGCTTGGCGTTTCAGCTTTGATCGGGCGACAGGTGACCTATACATTGGCGACGTGGGGCACTATGACCGTGAGGAAATCAACTTTCTCCCTGCGGGGGTGAGCGGCCAAAACTTCGGTTGGAGTTACTACGAGGGCACACTGGAAAATGAGACCAACACGCCGCAGCTTCGCAGCGCCATGCTGCCACTCGTGCCGCAGCCGGAAAACGCGATCATGCCCATACAAGAATACACCCACGATGACGGCTGCTCGGTCACGGGCGGTTATGTTTATCGAGGAAGTGGCATTCCATCGCTGCAAGGCATCTACCTTTACAGCGATTACTGCTCCGGCAACATCTGGGGCGCTTATCGGGATGCGGCGGGCGAGTGGCGGACGACCCTGTTTTTTGATCTTCAACAAAACATCGTGTCATTTGGCGAGGACGAGTATGGCGAACTCTACGTCTTGAACTACGGGGGTGATGTTATTAAACTGCAAGCCCTAATTCCGGCGGCGTAGGCCAATTTCTCGTCCACTTGACCGATTGACTTGGCGCTTTGAATTGTGTTACGCTGGCGACGTAAGTTTTCCTCGATACAAACAGGAGGCGTGTTATGGCTAAGTTTGAACTTGTGGAGCGTGTGTTCGCTGTCCGCATGGGCGCGCCTGCCTAATTCCTTTTGAGTTTGACAACAATCTAGTCTCGGACTGGTTTGCGGTCACGGATAGGGCGGAGCGTTTGCGCGGATAAGGCGCAGCGCTTGAGGCTTTCCTCGTGGCTGTTTTGATTCCGTCTAGCGACTGAACATGCAAAGGTCACGCGGCGCTGCCTAGCGCTGACGTGGCCGTTTTTGTTTTCATTCCTATTTATACGGGCGACGCATGCATCGCCCCTACACAAATCAAACTCAATAACGAAGGAATCGACAACCAATGTCACGCAAGACCAAATCAAGACACGAGTACGACCTCAAGTATGACTATAAACGCCATCGCGGGCGCAAACAGGGCAAGAATGGCAGCAGCGATCACGAGCCGGATGCCGTTGAAGGTGTGCCGCTGTCGCTGCATATGGCGGCTGACGCCCAACCGACGATGCAAGGCGTGGTCTATCGCAAGAGCACAGGCTTTTACTTCGTGCGCCCCGACGATAACGATCAGGGCGAGAGTATCACCTGTACGATTTCCAGCCGACTGCGTAAGCATCTGATCTATCCGCAGGCTGATGAATCATCGCTGCGGCATCGCGTCGTGGACGTGAAGGACATCAAGGCCGTTGACCCTGTAGCAGTTGGCGACCATGTAGTTTATGTGGACGCGGGCGAAGGCGCGGGTATGATTACTGAAATCCTGCCGCGCACCAACGCGCTCACCCGTGCCGCACCGGGGCCGAAACCGCTCGAACAGGTCATCGTCTCCAACGTCGATCAGGTAGTGGTGGTGTTCGCGGCGGCACAGCCCCCGCCGAACTGGAACATGCTGGATCGTTATCTGGCATCAGCGGAAGCCTGCGAGATTCCGGTGCTGATCTGCATCACCAAGACGGATGTTGCCAATATGGACGAATTGCGCGATGAACTGGCGATGTATGAAGCGCTGGGTTATCCCATCGTGCTGACCAGCTCGAACACGGGCGAAGGTATCGACACCCTGAAAGAAGCTGTCGTGGGCAAATCATCGGCGCTGGTCGGCAAATCAGGCGTGGGCAAAACCAGCCTTCTCAATGCGCTGCAACCGGAACTCGGACTGCGTGTGAACGAAGTCAACACGCGCATGGATAAAGGCCGCCACACAACGACGCATCTTGAGATGTTCTCGTTAGACGCTGGCGGCAGCGTGGTTGATACTCCCGGCATGAAACTTTTCGGGCTGTGGAATGTTGAGCCTCAAGACTTAGCCATGCTGTTCGTGGACATCGGGCAATATGCGGGCGCGTGCCGCTTCGGGCCAAGCTGCACCCATGTTCAAGAACCGGGATGCGCTGTGCGTCGTGCAATTGAGTTCGGGCAGGTCAGCCAACGGCGCTACGAAAGCTACCTCTACATGCGCGAGTATCTCAACACGCATGGAGAATAATCGAAACTGTGTAAGGGCAGGTCTCAGACCTGCCCTTATGCTGAAAAAGGGTAACAACTCAGCCTGGTGCGAGGCTGAGTTGTTACCCTTAAACATGCTCTGTTCGCTGTACAGCCTCAGGCTGCTCGGCCCGCTGTCTTGCCACACCATGTCCACCAATGCCAACAATTCGATAAGCGGATGATCTGTCGTTATCATTTCCTTGGGCCTTTTCGGTTACAGTTGAGTGTCATTACTCCAAACTTTACCCGAATTGGCTCTTTCAGTTCACCCTATCTTGTGTCCTACCCTGATTTATATAACTATCAAGGAATATATATCTAGCTCAGATGGTTAGCTGATTCTCTGATATTGTCAAGACAAGGTGTTGACAATAAAGAACATTTGTTCTATTATAGAGTGGCAATTCAACATTACGCCGCACCATTACCCTTAAATCCTGTACCTTCACCAAATGGAGCAAGCAGTATGAGAAAGATCGTTGTGTCGGAATTCCTGTCGGCGGATGGGGTTATGGAAGCGCCCGATACGTGGCAGTTTCCCTTTCAGTCGGAGGAAATGGGCGCGATCACGGAGCGCCAAACCAACGACACCGATGCCTTTTTGCTGGGCAGGATCACGTATGAGATCTTCGCCGGATTCTGGCCCACCATGACGAACAATGAATTCGGGGTTGCTGACAAGTATAACAGTGCGCCCAAGTACGTCGTTTCGACAACACTGCAAAAAGCCGATTGGAATAACTCGACGCAGATCAAGTCCAACGTAATCGAGGAAATCCGCAAGCTGAAGCACCAGCCCGGCGGCAGGATCGGGATTATCGGCAGCGCGACACTCGTTCATGCGCTGCTTGATGCGGGTCTGGTCGATGAGATTCAGGTGCTGGTACATCCGATTGTTCTGGGCAAAGGTGTCCGCCTGTTTG
>JACMMD010000653.1 GCA_014379235.1 Anaerolineae bacterium | reverse complement strand
GCACGGACATCACGGCGCTGAACGAACATCAGCAGACGTTGTTCCGGCGCGACCACATCGGCATTATCTTCCAGTTTTTTAACCTTATCCCAACGTTGACCGTCTTGGAAAACGTGACGCTGCCGTGCGAACTGCGCGGCGCGGGCAAAGATATTGCTGAACAGGGGCGCGCTCTGTTGGAGCGGGTCGGGCTGGCCAACCGCGCTGATGCTTTTCCCGATAAACTGAGCGGTGGAGAACAGCAGCGCGTGGCGATTGCGCGGGCGCTGATCGCAGAGCCGACGCTGGTGCTGGCCGATGAGCCGACGGGAAATCTAGATGAAGAGACCGGACAAAGTGTATTATCATTATTACTAGAGCTTACGCGCTACGTCGGCAAAACGCTGCTGATGGCCACACATAATCCAGAAATCGTTCCACTGGCTGATCGCGTTTGCCGCATACATGATGGTAAGCTAATGGTGGCGGTTAACCAACTACCGGGAACGCAGATCGTAAGGTAATATCGGCCCTATCGGCCTTATCCGATTTGCGGTTGAGGAGAAACTATGGCGGACTCAGACCCTAAAATTCGGCAGCTGTTGGGCGAACTGCGGGACGTAGACAAGAACCGTCGTCGCACAGCAGTGATGAAACTCGGCATGATCGGCGGCGATGAAGCCGTTCGTGCCCTCATCCAGACGGTCAAGAACGATCATGAAGACCTGATTGTGCGTGGTCGTGCGGCGCTGATGCTCGGCAAGATCGGTAACGCGCAGGCGGTTGACCCGTTGATAAAGGCCCTCGATGCTCCCGGCTTTCAAACGCCGTTATTCGCGGCACAGGCTTTGGGTGAACTCGGTGATATACGCGCCGTCGGCCCGCTGCAAGCCGCGCTCAATACCAACAGCGACAAACTCCGCGAGGCAGCGCTGAACGCGCTCAAGCGGTTGGGGCACGACCCCTATAATATGCCGAATGCGTTTTCGGAGTATCTCGAAGCTGAGGGCGACCTCGACCTCGATCTCGAACGCTGATGTCGCCCGTCATATTGAAGTTGGCGCGGCGCTACATCAGCCGTCGCCTGCTTCAGAGCGTCTTGTTCATGATCGGCGTGGCGCTCGGAGTTGCGGTGGTCGTCGCCATCGACCTTGCCAACACGTCTTCCAGCCGCGCCTTTAGCCTCAGCACCGAAAGTATCACTGGCAAAGCCACTCATCAAATTTTAGCCGGCCCCTCTGGCCTGTCCACCGACGTGTATCGTACCGTTCGGCTTGAGCTTGGCTTGCGTGACAGCGCGCCCATCGTCGAGGAATACGTTCGCAGCAGCGAAGAATCGCTCGGCGGGCAGCCGCTGCATATTCTCGGCGTAGACCCGTTTGCCGAACCACCTTTCCGCGATTATCTGACAACCGTCAATCTGATTGGTGAACCTGACCCAAGCGGCAGCAGCGCCTTTGATGCCTTAAATGCGTTCATTGCTGAACCGAATACGGCGCTCATCAGCGGCACGTTGGCCGAACGCTACGGCGTCAGCGTGGGCGATACGATCACGCTGCGCCCACAAAACAACACCGTCGAAGCGCGGGTCGTCGGCATCTTGCAAGCAGTTGACGAGACCAGCGCGGCAGCCATTGACGACCTCGTGCTGACCGACATCGCCACCGCGCAGGAATTACTCGGACGCCCCGGCCAGTTGAGCCGCATCGACCTGATCTTGCCCGAAGGTTATGATCT
>JACMMD010000652.1 GCA_014379235.1 Anaerolineae bacterium | reverse complement strand
TAGAAATGTCGTTACTTCATTATATGCAACTATAGCTGTCAGCCAATCCGTTTTTTTCAAGTCAGCAAGATCGGTCAACTGTTCAGCGCTGTGATTCACTTCGTCTCCGGTCATTGGCTTCTTATCTTAGCTTCACCAATCGCCAAACTTTCGTCAATAAGATGAGAGTGGCATAAATTATCAGCGCGTAATTTATGCCTCGATACAAATTCGTATCCAGTAGAGAAACAGGAAATAACAATGGCAACCAAGCAAGAGAAATCGAAGAAGATCGTCAAGCTGCTCAGTAATCATAAGACGACCATGTTTGTTACTCATGGCAAAGATGGCGGGCTTGTCAGCCGTCCTATGACCACACAGAAACCGGAATTTGATGGCGATGTGTGGTTCTTTGTATCCAGTGACGCTGACGTGATCGAAGAAGTTGAGGCGAACTCTGATGTCAATATCGCCTATTCCATCGACGAGAACTACGTCTCGCTGGCAGGGACGGCGAAGATGGTGGACGATGACAAAAAGAAGAAAGAACTGTGGTATCCCGAACTCAAACACTGGTTCGACGGCGCAGAGCCAGAAGACCCGAAAGTCCGATTGATTAAAGTTTCTGTCGGTACGGCACGCTACTGGGATATGACAGGCGGCAAATCGAAGAAAGACGAATCACCCATCGAGACCGAGATGATTAAGTATTAAGACTGCGCTTCGCAGCTTGGTTCTACAGCCCCAAAATCGAGGTTATGATGATCGCTGGTATGGCTGCTCGCTCGTTTGCAAGGTGACGACGAAGCGGCTGTGACCCATCATAATCTCGTCACCGGAGCGCAGTTGATACGGCTCGTACAGGCGGTGTCCGTTGACGAATGTGCCGTTGGCGCTGTCAATATCGATGAGCCAGAAAACATCGTATTCGTGCTTGATGAGCGCTTGATGGCGCGAGAGGTTTTCATCCAGAATACAGATGGTGTTATCGCTGACGCGGCCAATACTGGCACCGTCAAAACTGATTTCAAAGATTTGCCCATCTACCGGGCCGGATGTCGCCAGCAGCCGCACGAACGATAATGGATTGACATCCTTAATATCCGAAAGTTCATACTCGTCGTAAGCGTGCTGGCTGTGCTGGCGCGTCGGCTGTTCATAGCTGTCGAGATGTGCGCTTTTGGGAGCGGCATTCGTGAGTTCAGCATCGGACGCCCGTGATGACACTGGCGGTTCAGCCGATGACGAATCTTCAAGATCGTCGGACGTAACTGAGCGAATTTCACCCGTTCCTGAATGCGGCGCATCCGACGGTACGGTGGCGAAGCCCTCAACGGACTCCGGCTCGTGGCGATAGGGGGAAGGCGTCACCTCATCCCCGCGGCCCCAACCATCCGTCTTGACTCCCACCATGGTCTCAAGCGTACCCGTGCGTCCGCTTTCGGAAGGATTTACAGAGGCGGGAACATCAGTGTACCAGAATTCAAACTCCATGTCGCCAATGCTGATTGTGTCACCGTCGATCAATTCAATGCGATCAATGACACGCTGCCCGTTGACGAATGTGCCGCTAGGGGAGTGCAGGTCTTCAAGCCAAAAGGTCGCGCCTTCCAGTTGAATCAGCGCGTGGTGACGAGATACGTTCGCGCCGGGGATGACGATATGGTTATCGTCGCTGTGCCCGATGAATGTCCTGTCATCTAGCCACTGGCGCTGGACATTGGCGTGCAGCAGGTAAGCATTCTGGATAGGGGTTTGCGACATAGCAGATTCAATCTCCGGGCTGGGTGACTCTCAATCGCCATCGTTCAGATTGTACCAGAACAGCGGAGATTGATAACCTATTGTCTTACAGTTGCCTCAAGCAAGGGGTTTTGAACCGATGGTGACGACGGTTATAGATGACATTTCATTCCCAATTCGGCAGCATGACGTGAATTTCAGTGGCGCTCCCTATTGGTGCTATCGCCACACTTGTAATATGCTTTTTCCAAGACCTTACACTTTAGAAAGGCTTTATATGTTTACTCGCAAATTAGCGCTGTTCATGCTGCCGCTGCTGCTGGCAGTAACGCCCACCCTCGCGCAAGATACCAAAGGCACACCCGTTCCAGCGGTACAGGCAGCAGCGCCCGCAGAAATCGCCACATTGGTTCAAACCGCGTTTACCAACTTACAGAACGCCAGCAGCTATCATTCAGAGACGGTGGCCAGCGCTCATCAAGTGCTTTCAGCGACGGGTTATAACGGCGATTTCGTGCTTGACTTCAACCTCTCGGCTGACGTGATCCCTAATGGGACAGACACGATGGATAACTGGGACAGCTCATCTACGATAGACATTCATCTAGAGGAGTCAAACAACAATACACAGGATATTGAAGTGTCTGTCGATACCGTGATGCTCGACGGACAGGGCTTTACCCGTCAGACCGCTGGCGAATCTCAGGGGCTTCCGCTGAATGTGTGGTTGGCTGACGGCCCCACCGCCACCGGCCTGCCGATTCCCTATGATCGCATGTCGCTGGAGCCGTTCTCGTTCCTGTACCTTGTGGACTTGCAATCGGCACTGTCGGCGTCGGAAATGCCCGCCGAACTGCTCAATGGCGAACCCATGCGGGTATTCGAAGTCCAGTTAAATCCTGAAGTGCTGCGTGATCTAGGTGTCATCAGCCTAACCGGAATCGGGGAAGGCACGAACACCAACCTGACGGCCACCTTCGACGGACTTGGCGAACTGACTGCAACCACGTCTTACACGCTGCGGGTATGGGTCGGTACTACCGATATTCTGCCACATCGCGTCGATTACACGTTCGACAACAACGTTTCCGCGCAGCAGCAAAATGCCAACGCTGTTCAGAGCGTCGTTGGCACAACCATGTACTCGAACTTCGACGTTCCGCTGACCATCACAAACCCGTTGGAGAGCGGCCCCGTTGCCATTGCGACGATTATCGTCGAACCCGGCAAGCCATCGGCTGAGGCCACACCATCTACAGTGCAATCACCCGCCGCAACCGAAGCCGTGACATCAAGCGGCATCGGCGCGAACATCTCCGAGTCCGATCCGCTCAGTGTGGTCAGCGCGGCTTATGCGAACCTGCAAGCGCTAGATAGCTATCACGCCGAAGGCAGCGCCAGCGCGGCACAAACCGTTACTTCTTCGGATACAAATGCTGATTTCGCGCTCGATTTCAGCTTTGCGATGGATGTCATCCCCAACGGGCCAGATACTGTTGATACCGTTATGGGCACGACTGCAATCAACCTCAACATGAACCAAACGGGCAGTACGCCGCAAGCCATTCAGGCCGAGATTGATCTGGTCATTATTGATGGCCAGAGCTATGGCCGGGTAAACTCCGCTAATCAGGACATCGGCTCACCGATTGGCGAATGGGTGGCGGAAGCTGTCCCTACAGGCGTGCTGCAGATCCCATATGATCGTATGAACACCGAGCCGTTTTTGTTCCTGTATCTGGTCAACCCGAACACCATCGCCAGTGTCGTTGAATCGTCAGGCGCAACGATCAACGGGCAGGCGGTACGGGTGTTCGATGTTACGCTTGACCCCGGCGTGCTGCAAAGTTTAGGGGTCATCAGCCAGACTGGAATTGGAGAGGGCACAAGCACCAACCTGACGGCCTCGTTCGATGGCATGGGCAGCCTCAGTACGCAAACCGCCTACACGCTGCGGATACTGATCGGTGTAGAAGACGGGCTGCCCCACGAGATCACCTATACTTTTAGCAATGACATCACGGCGCAATCCGGCGGTGGCAGCGCCGTACAGCAAGTCGACGGGGTGATTGCATACTCCAACTTCAACGCGCCCGTGAGCATCATCCCACCTGCGTTGTAAAACGATTATGTAGCGGCGACATATGTGTCGCCCGATGCTTTGGTAGGGGCACGGCATGCCGTGCCCCTACGCAATATAGCTCAAATGTGCTTTAACACCACGATAGGAATCTCGCGCTTGGTCTTTGCTTGAAAACTGTCGTAGGTCTTCCACAATGAAACCATCTTCGACCATAAACGCGCTCGTTCTTCACCAACGGCGGTAGTGGCGCTGGCCGTAAACTTATCCGCGCCAACCTGCACTTCAACGGCGGGGTTATCAACAAGGTTGAGATACCATGCAGGATGCTCCGCGTTTCCGCCGCGTGAAGCGACCACCACGTAATCATCACCGTCCTGACCATAGATTAAGGCGGTGCGACGATGCAAACCCGACTTGCGGCCAATCGTTGTCAGCAGGAGAGTCGGTTTACCTTGCCACATATGGCCGCTTTCCCCATCGCTTTCCACGTAGCTGCGGATATGCTTATTGACCCAACCTGTAGGGCTGTCGAAAGTTTCACTCTGGTCGTCCATCAGCTCTCCGTAGTTATCAGTTTTAAGTTGTCGGTGATAAGTCTTTGCTTTATCACTTATTGTAGATGGAGATTGGGGCAGAATCAGTCCTAAATAGCCTTCAGCTATAAGCTTGTCAGCGATCAGCAATGACGGTGTTTGCATTGACTGACGACTGAAAACTGATAACTGACCACTATAAATTAGTCAAACTTCCGATGTGAGACTTAACCTGAACGTGGTAAAACTGTGTCAGAGATTACTGACACGACAGAAGGACACAACGACATGGCAAACTTTGACCTGATGCGTCGCCTTGCGCGTGAAACTGGCGGCAAAATTCTGCTGCTGGTGATGGACGGACTCGGCGGCCTGCCGCGTACACCGGACGGCCCGACTGAACTAGAAGCGGCCCACACGCCGAACCTTGACCGCCTTGCGCGAGAAGGCAGCAGCGGCTTGACCATTCCGGTTGCGCGGGGTATCGCACCGGGCAGCGGCCCCGCGCATTTGGCGATGTTCGGCTATGACCCGCTGCACTATGAAATAGGGCGCGGCGTCCTCGAAGCGACGGGTGTCGGCTTGGAAGTCAACGCGGGTGATGTGGCAGTGCGCGGCAACTTCGCCACCGTCGATGAAAACGGTGTCATCATT
>JACMMD010000651.1 GCA_014379235.1 Anaerolineae bacterium | reverse complement strand
GGCAAGGCAAGGCGGCTGCGTTTCATTCTCGATAGGGTCTACGGTGCGGCGAGTTCGCGCTGGGCGATGTACCATGCGATTGTCTCGCGCAGTCCATCCGCGAATGGGGTGTACGCCCGGAAGCCGAATTCACTTTCGGCGCGGGTGACATCGAGGCCGCGGCGGGGCTGACCATTGGGCTTAGACGTATCCCATTGTAACTCGCCCGTGAAGCCGACTTCTGTGGCGATGATCTCTGCAAGGTCACGGATGCTGATTTCGCGCCCGCTGCCGAGATTAACAGGTTCGGACGACTCATAATGTGCTGCCGCCAACGCGATGCCTTCCACCGCGTCTTTGATATACAGCAGCTCCCGCGTGGCCGAGCCATCGCCCCAGATGGTTACAAAACTATCGCCGCGTTCTTTGGCCTCGATCATCTTACGAATCAGCGCCGGGACAACGTGCGACGTTTCCAGATCGAAGTTATCGCCGGGCCCGTAGAGGTTGACCACCAGCAGATGCACGGCATCGTAACCATATTCAGCGCGGTAAGCCTGACTTTGCACCAGCAGCATTTTCTTGGCCAAGCCGAAGGGCGCGTTGGTCTCTTCGGGGTAGCCGTCCCACAAATCGGCCTCGCGGAAAGGCACTGGCGTAAACTTAGGGTACGAGCAAATCGAGCCGATGCCTACGAACTTGGGAACGTCGGCCAGCCGTGCGCCTTCCAAGACCTGTGTATTCATCATAATGTTGTCGTAGTAGAACTGGCCGGGGTGCTGACGGTTCGCTCCGATGCCGCCAACTGTCGCCGCCGCGTGAATGATGAGCGTTGCATCGGGGTTATCCGCGTACAGCCGCTTCACGTCTGCCGCTTCGCGCAGGTCATAGTCGCGGCGGCGTGGGACGATGACTTCGCCCGCACCGAGCGCTTGTAAATGTGCGACGAGATGCTGACCGAGAAAGCCACCGCCGCCGGTCACGATGATGCGCTGATCTTGCCAGTTGAATGGAGTTTGCATAGCAGTTCAATATCCTCGACTGTATCGCGTGTAATCACGCCGGGGTCGATTGTAGCCTGACGATGCGGGGTTCTTCAAGCGGGGGATTGTGGACGGTAGGGGCAAGGCATGCCTTGCCCCTACAGAAAATGCCTTACTCGACCACTTGCTGCGTGACTTCGATCATGCCGCTGAGGACGCGCTCCAGTGCCATCGTATGGCAGCACACGCTGCGGCTCTTGAAGAAATCGCAGTTACAGTTCCAGCCGTTCTCATTATATGTCGTTTGGTGCGTGTTGTTTTCGCCGCGAAAGGCGATATCGAACGAGCGGAAGCGGATGCGCTCCGGTTCAGTTGAGTAGCGCTTGGCCTTCTCCACATCGCTGACTACATTTTGGCCGGGCGCGTAGGGCAGTGGATCGCGCTTGAGCATAGGCCGCAGCAGCTTTTCGAGTGCCATGATGTGCGGGCAAATGCCGTAGGTCTTGTAACCGGGGCAGGTGCAAGTCCAACCCTGATCGGTGAGTTTCATGGAGTAATTGTTGTTATCGCCATGAAACTCGGTGTCCAGCGCGTGAAAGGTGATCCGGTCACGTTCTTGCGCGTAGCGCTTCGCTTTTTCAATCTTGCCAATCATGCCGTAATCCATCGAGCTTTTACTCCTTATCTAAACGACGAGGTTGCATAGAGACGAAAATTTTTATGTAAATAAAAACACGCGGGTCGTCATAAACGAAACCGCGTGTTCGTGTGCATTTTTGGGTTTTTCGGAAAGACGATCTTCATGTTGAAGAGACCCCTTTACCGTGTCAATAATCCCTAGTTTAAGCCGTCTTTAAGCGCGTGTCAAATCACTTAATGTTAATTCTTTCATAGATTCGCCCACCGCTTCCGCCGCTTCAAGCTCGCATTTATGCTATTCTGGAAGCGTTGATATAGGTATCTCTCGACGAGGAATAACATGGAAAAAAGCTCTTTCGCGCTCACAATCGTCAGCGCCCTACTGGTGATGCTTGGTCTAGGCTTATTTGTAGAGGTTACACCAACGTCGGCTCAAGATGCCGCCGATGATCCGGCGAGCTATCTGCCTGCGGATACGCCGCTCTACGCGGAAGTTCGCGCTGGCGCGAACCTTGATGCGGATTTGAACCGTCTCGCAGGATTGTTCGCCGCGCCTGCTGGCGCAACATCCAGCGCGATGCAAGATGCGGTCAGCGCGGATTTGCTGTTCACGCAGGTGCTGCCGGGTGTCGATTACGAGACGAACATTCTGCCGTGGGTCGGCCATCGCATCGGCGTTACAGGCGAGGCTGATATGTCCACGCCGGGAGAATATGCGCTGGTCAT
>JACMMD010000650.1 GCA_014379235.1 Anaerolineae bacterium | reverse complement strand
AGGTACTTTTGGTAAGGTGCGCTTGACGCAGGGCATTAGCGCACGCCGGGGATGCCCGCCCTCACCCGCAGGGCGACCGGCGCACGGCTGAGCGGAGCGGCACCAGCCAAGCCGTGCGCCGAGTCGAAGCCGCGTACGGCTTTGAGGAGCGGGGTGGCGTGCGATCCTGCGGCAATCAAGCGCACCCAAAAGCACCCCGGTGCATCGCATGGATGCCATATGCCAGCGCGTTGATGTCGGGCGGCAATGGTTTTGCCAGGGTCAAGCCGCCTAGACTTAGGTCAGTAGCAGCCTGCTAACCAAATCCTATCTAGGTTCATACGAACATCTGTTTGTTTATTCTAGAACAAATAGGCTACACTGATGCGAGATGATGTTACAAAAAGGAGACCAGCGTGAGCGACGAAAAATCAAAACGGCTGCAACGCACACTCTGGGACATCCAACAACGTTGGGGCTGTGCCATGATAACCGCATCCGTGGCGCGTTCGACGACGGTATTTTATGGGTGACGCTGGGCGAACATCCGACCGAAGCCGATTTGATCCGGGCGCTGCTGGATTTGGTGGTTGCCCTCACTGGGACGCGCCCCCAAATCGAAAGCATCGCCATCACACAAGACTTCGCGGTGTCCAGAATCACGGCTATCGCGGGCTATACAACGGGTTGACCGCCGCGATGATCCACTGGATGATCCACAGACGGAAGAAGCTCAAGAAAAGCCAGCATATCTTTGATCACATGGGGACAACTGAACTGGCTGCCAATCTGTTCCGTAGCACCCAGGCTGAAGAGAAATTGCGGCGCGACCAGGTGCAAGGCAAAAATGCTGCCAATGACGTGCACTATGAAGCGGGTGTGGTGGTAAGACGTGCCATTGCCGAACTCGGCGGCACAATGCCGGAAGACCTGCCGACTGCTGAGAGTATCAAGAAGCTGGAAAGTGCGGAAAAGAAACGCCTCGCCGCGTCAAAGAAACCGAAAAAGGATGACGAAGGATGAAACGTGCATGAATAATTTCTTTGAAGGGCGCTCTTCCGACTCGCCCTATATTCAGGGAATATGGCATGGTCACACAATCGGCATGTACACGCCGATCTGCCCTGCCGCCGCCGAATGGAATCTGCTGCTTCAGCGGAAGCGCGGCAAAATCACCGTGTTGTTCGAGGGACCGCTCACGCGCGCGAAGGCAAAGCTGGAAACGGAAGACATAGAGTTCTGCGTCATTCGTTTCAAGGCGGGAACCTTTCTGCCCGTCATTCCGATAAAGCGGTTTCTTGACATCGATGTGTGCCTGCCTCTGGCATCGCGTGGAACGTTCTGGCTGCATGGCATGAACTGGGAGTTTCCCCGATTCGAGGATGTCGAGGGGTTCGTGTCCCGGCTCGTGCGCGAGGAAGTGTTGTTGCGCGATCCGCTCGTGAGCGCCGTCCTGCACGACCAGTTGCACGAACTGTCCCCACGCACGGTGCGCCGCCGCTTCCTTCAATCCACCGGATTGACGCCGAAGCAGGTCGCACAGATCGACCGGGCGGCGCGCGCGCTGGCGATGCTGACGAATAGCGTCGCGATCCTGGATGTAGT